>NZ_JBFAKH010000030.1:0-93520 GCF_040655635.1 Streptomyces sp. NPDC050388 | reverse complement strand
GACGCCAGTTGTTGGGGTATCGACTGGGATATGGCCATACAAGATCAACGATCACGGGGCCCGCGAAGCAACGCGTTGTTTCCAGACGGCTTCGGGTGAGCACCAGCCGCTGCCACTGCCCGCCGGAGAGCTGCTGACCGCCGAACCACTCGCTGGTCAGGAGGGTGTTCAGGCCGGAGCGGAGGTTGGGCAGCATCTCCGCGGCGCCGGACGCCTCACACGCGGCGAGCAGCGCGGCATCACTGGTGTTGCCTTGCCCGAAGGTGATGTTGTCGCGCATCGTCAGCGGCAGGTAGGTGAACTTCTGCGGGACCAAGGCGACTTGCTCCCATGACCCCCAGGGATCCAGATCCGCCGTGGAGGTGTGGTCCCAGGCCACTTCGCCTTCGGTGGGCAGCAGCAGTCCGCACAGCAGGCGGGAGAGGGTGGATTTGCCGGAGCCGTTCTCCCCGACCAGCGCCACGATCTCGCCGCGCCGCACGTGGAGGGAGACGCCGCTGAGGCTGTCCTTGGGGGCGCCGTCGTAGCGGTAGGTGACGTCGCGGACCTCGAAGCGCTCCGGGACCGCGGGGAGGGCCGCGGTGCCGCGGGAGTCGGTCATGGCCTGGCCGTGGGCGTTGTCGAGGAAGTTCTGCCAGTCCTGCACGTACCAGCCGGTGCGCACCAGGCGGGCCCCGCCGTTGATGATGCCCCGCACCGAGCCGGTGGCCGTCTGGAGAGCGAAGACGGCGCCGCCTCCGGCTGCCAGGCTCATGCGGCCGGAGGCCAGGAGCCACAGCAGCGCCGCCCACACGGCGGTCGACGCGATCCCGCCGGCGACGGCACCGGCCAGTCCCATCCAGGCGCCGGTGTTCGCGGCCTTGCGCTCGGCCGCGTTGACCGAGGCGGCCAGCTTTCGGTACCGGCCGATCAGGAAGGGGCCGGCCAGGCAGGCACGCATCTCCTCGCTGGACTCCATGTAGGCCATGTGCCAGCGCAGCTTGCCCAGCATCCGGCGCCGCCCGGAGGTCTCCAGGGCGGCGAGATAGAGCACCCGCGCCGACCGGACGTAGGCGGCGGCCTGCGGCAGGCACGCGAGGAAGAGGAGGGGGAGAAGCAGGGGGTCCAGGACGGTCAGAACGGCCGCGCCGGCCGTGAGCGTCGCGGTCGCCGCGAGCACGTCCTGCGCCTCCTCCACCAGGTCGGGAGTGACCTGGGCACCGCGGTCCGCGATGTCATAGGCGTCGTTGTAGCCGGGCTTGTTGTTGGCGGCCAGCTCCGCGCCGAGCGCGGCCTCGATCATCGTCAGCTCCGCCGCCCGGCCGAGAACCGGGCGCAGACGCCCGGTCAGCCAGACGACCGTGATGCCCAGCAGCGCGCGCAGACCGGTGGCGGCGGCGATGACGGCCAGCTGCGGAGCGGCGTCCCACAGCCGCTCGGTGACGGCCCCCGAGGAGATCAGCGCGGTGATCGTGCCCGTGACGGCCAGGAGGCCGAGGGCTGCGAGGACGCCCGTCCCGATCTGGCACACCAGCAGTCCGATGGTCGCGCTGCGGTCCACCCGCCAGGCCATCTGCACCGAGCGCAGCACGAGCGCGGGCAGGCGCCGCGCCATGGTGCGGGAGGTCAGCAGTGATCCGGCCTGGAGCCGGGACTCGTCGCGGTAGAGGTATTCCTCCTCTCGAACACCGGTCTCCTCCGGTTCGTCGTCCTGCGAGGTGCCGTTCGGTGGTTGCGGCGGCTGATCCTGCGTGATGGCCGAGGTCATCGTTCCCCCTAGGACGGTCGCTGCGGCGTGGTCGAGAGGACCAACGACCCAGCAGCGATATCGAACACACGTCATTCGGTCGTGCTGGGAAGCCCGTAATTGCCTGCGTGAGCGAGCACTGAGGGCCCGGATCCTCGGTCCGGCTTGGAGCGGCTCCGGGCAGGAGATGGCCGAAACGCCGACATTGCCGTGCGGCGAGCAGACGCTGCGGCAGGTCATTTCCGCCAGCACCCCCCTTGGCTGCGCGAGGGGTCGGTCCGCAGCAGCCTCGCGAGCTCAGTCTCTGCGTGGGCAACCGCGCCCGTCAGAGACCCGCGGTGGTGAGCAGGCAGGTCGCCGACTCCCAGGCCCGCCGCCGCGATCACCGCGCTGAGAGCCTCTGCCCGGCCGGCGCCCAGAGCGGATGCTGCGACGGGGTCATGCAGGACTTCTCGCGCCGCGTAGGCGTCGAGCCGGGCCACGTCGACGACGGCGTCGATCAACGAGCCCGTGTACGGCCCGGGGGGATCCAGTTCCAGGGCAGCAAGGCCCGTCCTGGTCTGGAAGGCGGCGGTCGACGGGGTGGGGTGGGCAAGGAGCAGGGCGGCTTCGCCCAGGGTGCGGTCGAGGTCGGGCTCGGGGACGGGCGTGTCTGAGGGGCGGCAGTGGGCGCGCAGGAGGAGGCCGACGGCGGTCTCCCAGGGCTCCGTGGGCCGGGTGGCGTCGATCATGTCGCGTGCCTGCTGGTCGAGCCCCTGCTCCATCAGGGACATGATCTTGATCTGGCGGCCGTCCAGGAGCCGGTTGCCGATGCCTCGGTGCTGGGCCATGGCCGCGGCTGCCTCGGTCCACCGGCCGACGCGGGCGAGGGCGCGGGCGCCGTCCACGAGCAGGGTGACCCACAGCTCCTGGCACACCTGGCGGTGGTCGTCATCCGTGCCGGTCAGGGCGGACAGGTCGACGGTGCGGCCGTCGATCTCGGTCTTCTCCTGTTGGCGGGCCGCGTGGTTGAGGCGGACCAGCAGGTCGTAGGCGGTCTCGCCCTGGCCGTCGCGGGTCAGCAGCCGGGAGAGGTTGACCAGCGGCATGAGCGACATGACGGCGACCGGCCCGTTCAGGCGTCCGGCGTCGGCGAAGACATGGTGCTGGCGCCAGCACAGGTCGCGGGCCAGGTCGGGCAGGCCGACGTCGGAGGCGATCAGCGCGGCGTAGTTGAGGACCCCGCAGGTGCGGGCCACCAGGTCGTGGTGGCTCGCACCTGCGGGCGCGACGGTCAGCCCGGTGAGGTGGGTGATGCGCTCCTGAAGCGGGAGCGCGGGCGCCTTGGTGCGGCGGACCAGTGGGATGCGGCCGGCTATCGCGGGGATCATCGGCTCAGCCCTTGCGCGCCCAGTCGACGACGAGTCGGCTGTAGGGCTTGTTGACGACGAAGCGCGGATCGTCAGCCGTGAGCCGGCCGCGGGAGTCGGCGACGGCCATCCGGAAGCCCGGCTCGGGGGCGTCGTTGCCGCCGCTGGTGTCCCAGGCGCGGACCTCGCTCACGACACGCTCGGCGAGGTCGGCACCGCCCTCACCGTGGCCGATCACGCCGACCTCCCAGTACCGGCCCTTCTCGTCCTCGCCCTCGCGGATGGTCAGGTACGCGAGCGACCCGCCGTCCAGCGCGGCCATGGAGCCCCAGCCGAAGTGCGGTGTGAAGCCCGGGCGTTGGCCCGGAAGCCGGGAGAGGCCGTTGGGGAGCACGCAGGCCAGGTACAGGTACAGCCACTCCCACGCGGAGCCCTGCCGGAACTTCACCCCCGTGTACAGCTTGGTCTGCTGCTGGTCGAGGACGAAGCTCAGGGCGTCGCGGTCCACGTCCTGCTCGCTGAACGTCTCCAGGCGCACATTGCCCTCGCCGGCCATCGGCACGAGGGTGTACACGTCGTCGCAGACGCCCTTACGCAGCGGGATGAAGGTGGCCATCTCGCAGGAAACGGTTGTCCAGGTCTGTCCGTCGCGCTCGAAGGCGAAGGAGCGGGAGATGCTGCCGCGGATGCGCATCGGCAGGACCAGGCGTCCGCCGGGGGCAAGCTGGTCGAGGATCTTCACCGGCACGTCACCGGCGCCGACGGTGAAGATGATCCGGTCGTACGGGGCGTGCTCGGGCAGGCCGGCCGCGCCGTCGGCCATGACGGCGGTGGCGTTGCCGACGCCCGCTTCGGCGAGGTGTTTGCCCGCGCCGGCGACGAGGTCCTGGTCCACGTCGAGGGTCCACACCTGCCCACCGGGCGAGACGATCTTGCCGAGTAGGGCGGCGTTGTAGCCGGTGGCGGCTCCGGCTTCCAGGACCTTGTGGCCGGGCTGGGCGCCGAGCTGTTCGAGCTGGGTGGCGACGATGGACGGCGCGGAGATGCAGGAGATCATCTCGCCGTGTTCGTCGTGCTTGATCGGGACCGCGTCCTCCTGGTACGCAGCCTCCAGATCGACGCCGGGCAGGAAGGCGTGGCGGTCGGTGGTGCGGAAGGCGTCGATGGTCGTCTGACTGCGCAGGTGGCCGCTGTCCACGAGGCGTTGGGCGAGGGATTCGCGCAGGTCGGCGGGGCCGGATACGGGTGTCACGGTGGTCTCCATTCGAGGGAGGCTAGGGTCCGCTAAGGCGGACTTGTGGGTAGACACGTCAGCGCCTTCTCCGGCGGAGAAGGCGACGTGACGGCCGAGCCACGCGGTGGCGGCCTGCGCTTGGACAGGCACGCCCGCGCGGTTGAACGCGAAGATCGCGTGATGGGCGAGCACGGCCCGCAGGCCACGTATCAGACGCCCATCGGCCGCGAGGCGGCGCAGATGTCGGCCGGCGTCCTCGAACGCGGCGACGCGCTCGGCCCAGCCAGCCTCGGCGTTCGGACGGCGGGCCGCGTCCGCGTTCATCAGGCGCCGCATCGCCGCAACGGACCGCTCCAGCGCGTGGCCGTCGGGCGGGGTGACCGGGGGACGCAGGGCGGCGAGGCGGGCCCAGACGTCCCCGGCTTCGAACGGGTCCAGTCCGGCTTCGCGGATCATGGCGGACAGCAGCATCACACTGCGCTCGCGCGTGCCGGGGCTGCCGGTCTCGGTCAGCGCGGCGCGGCTGTCGGCGCAGAACACGTCGTGCGCGACGTCCATGCCCTCGGGCCCGCCGAAGGCTTCGGTCTCCGCTTCGTAGATCCCGCCGACCCAACCGGCGATGATCTTCTCGGCGACGAGCCGGTCCAGCAGGGCGGCGGCGGGGCGTTCGGTGCGCAGTCGCACACCGGTGTCCTTGCGCAGGAAGTGGAAGCGTCTGTCGCCCAGCGCGTTCGCCAGAGTGCGGGCGGATTCGGCGTCCGATCCGTGGTCGGGGAAGGACACGGAGGCGTGCCACCAGGTCGTGTTTCGGGTCATCGGCAGATGCTCGTCGTCGAAGGTCATGCGGGATAGCTCCTTGCGGTGTCGGGGCCGGTGGGTCAGGTGAGCAGGAGGGCGCGGGTCCAGCCGGTGGTGTCGATGCCGTTGAGGGCGAGCTGGGCACCGGCCCGGCCCTCCATGAAGCCAAGCTTGGGTAGTCGCTCCCAGTCCGCGGTCAGGCGCCGGTGCAGGTCCTGGATCACCGGGGCGAAGCGTTCGGGGGTGGGGCTGTCGGCGGCGACGGCCCGGGTCAGGGCCAGCAGGCCGGCCCAGCCGTGGCACAGGGTCGAGTCGGTGATCCGGGCGAGCTGGAGCGGGTTGGTCAGGATCCGCTCGACGGTGTCCTCGGCCGTCTGGCGCCGAGCACGGTCGCCGAGGGCGAGCGCGGCGAGTTGCTGTGCGCGGGCGATGCCGGGCTGTCCGTAGCACCAGGACTGCCGGGCCGGTTGTCGCTCGGGCGGCCGGGCGGTGTCCAGGTCCGGCAGGGTGGTCCAGTAGAGGGCGCCGTGCCGGTCGAGCCAGCTGGCGAAGGTGCCGACCGCCTCCGCCTGTCCGGGGACGCGGACGCCGGCCCGCAGGGCGAGGGAGAGCACTGCCAAAGGTCCCGCGATGCCGTGGGCCATGCCGTTGTTGCCGTGCCCGCCGGGCATCTCCTCCCCGCCGGGCCCGAGGGGCGACCACCACCCCGGCATGTCCCGGCCCTGGTGCCGGGCCGGGTGGGAGAGCGCGACGAGGTGGGCGAGCACGTCCGTCAGCCGGGCCGCGTGCGTGCCGCGGGTCAGCAGCAGCGCGGCAAGTCCTGTGAGTCCTCGGATGAGGTCCCATTCCGCGAGGCGGGGCCGCGCGCCGGACGCCTGCCGTCGGCGGGCTGCTGCCAGGCGGGCATCCACCACGCGGTCGACGGCTGCGGCGACGTCGCCGCCGGCTTCTTGGGCCCGGGTCAGGACGAACTCCAGGGCGGGGGCGCCGTGGAACAGGCTGGCGTTGCTTCCGGTGCTCACGCCTTGTGCGACGGCCTGGGCGAGATGGCGGCGGGCAGTGGGGAGGTCACCGCGCTCGATGTCGAGCAGCGCCATCCCCAGGGCTCCCTCGGACAGGTCCTGCGTGCGGGGAGCGGTCGTGGTGGTCATGGGCGGACCGCCAGGGGAAGGACGAGGCTGTGGGCCCGGCCGTCGATCCACCCGTCCGCGCCTGGTGGGGGTGCGTCGTGCAGGGTCGCGATGCCGAAGGGGCTGGCGTCCAGGTGGGCACGCAGCAGGTCCAGGTCGACGTCCCGGGTGAGGTCGAGGGGGAGCTGCTGGTCGTCCTCGGCGAGCAGCACTCGCTCCGGCGCCCGCAACCGAGCTCGTAGGGCGTGGAGTTGACTCGCCCACTCCTGAAGTGTCGCGGTGCGGGCGGGCAGTGCGCGGCTGCGGATCTTCCAGCGGGCGGCGGTGAGGATGGTGCGCCGGTAGGTGAGCGCCGGGGTGAAGGGCAGGGTCCAGGCGGCGCCCCAGTCGAACCAGGTGACCTGTGGTGCGGTGGCCCGGCTGATCTCGCCGAGGAATCGGGCCATCGGCGGTGTGTAGTTGTTCCACAGGAAGTTGATCGCGGTCGGCGCGAGCAGTTCCAGGTGCGTGCCCGTGGTGATCTCCACCAGCTGAGGGCGGCCAGCCGTGACGGTGACCGCAAGGTCACGGGGAAAGAGGACGTGTCCGCCGGGGTGGCGGAACTCCCCGACGCTGACGATGCGGTGCAGCGCCCGCGGCGCGCGGGTGAGCAGGTCGGCCGGTACCCGGCCGGCGTGGAAGGACAGCTGTACCAGCTCCGCCCCGGCGTCGACGGTGGGCAGGTGCGCGTACGTCGCTGCGGTGCCGGGGAAGAGGTGCCAGAACCGTCCGGTCATCGACCCGGCCGACCGGGAGACGGTCAGCACCCGCAGCCGGAAGTCGCCACGGTTCAGGGCCTGGGCGGAGGTCGCGTGGACCTGGCCGGCCAGTTCGAGGTGGGGGGCCGGGTGGCGGGGCCTCTCTCCCACCGTTGCTTCCAGTTCCTCGATCACCGCGCCGGTCAGGGCCACCGTGAGGGTGCCCTCGGCAGCGGCGGTGCCGGCCAGCTCCAGCAGCAGGCGGTCGCGCCGGGTCATCGGGCGGGGCGGTTCGCTCGCGGTGACGAAGCCATCGGGAAAGCCGACGCCCCGCTCCGGGTCTGTGGCCATCTCCACCGGCACGGCGACGTCTTCACCGAACCGCTCGGTGAACTGCTCGATCCACCGGCGCCACGTCGGTGTTCCGTTCGGATGGGTGGCGAGGCGGGCCAGCACGCTCGCCGCCGTCCCCGCCTCGGTCAGGACCTCCTGCGGCAGCCGCACTTCGGCGTCCAGGCGCAGGTCGCATGCCGCCCGCAGGCCACGCACCTGTGTGCGAGCGGCGGGCGGTAAGGCGTCCGTGGGGTCGACAACGGTGGCGGGAGCACGCAGCGACGAGCGCAGCAACCGCACCCGCAGCAGTTCGCCCAACAACCTGTCGCGCGCTGCACCGCTCACGGCGGGAAACTCGGCGGCGAGCTTGTCGGCCAAGTGGGAGTAGCGGATCGGTGATCGGGCGAGGTCGAGTACGAGCCTCAGCGCCGGGCTCAGCGTGAGACGGAACTCGGCGTCCCCCTCGGACGGCACGAAGATGTATCCGTCACGTTGGCGCACGAGGGTGTTGACGCACACCTCCGCGCTGGCCATCCGCGTGCTGTCGCTCTCCCAGGCGCTGATCGTCTCGTCGAGAGCCACTGGGTCCGGGCGGGTGACGGCCTGGTGGTGCTCCCCGAAGCGGACCGAGGCCGTATCCCCGAAGTCGAGGGGCACGACGCCGGCGAACAGGCCGTAGGGGGTGGAGCGGTGTGCGTACCGGATCGCGTAGCGGGCCGTGGCCAGAGCAGCCCGGCGAAGCCGGCGCGGCTTCGGCGTCCGGCCGTCGATGATGGCCTGCACCTGTCCGGCGAGGCCGGGGCTGGCGTCGGCCACCGTCTGCCGGAAGGCGTTGTCGGACCATACGCTGCTCAGCCACGCACGCCACTGTTCGACCGGCGCCGTGCGATCCGGCCAGGGCGGCATGGCGGGCTCGGTGAGGTGCACCGCGGCGCGCAGCATCGCCTGCCCCGCGCCCTGGTACAAGCTGGGCCGTACGCGTGTCATCACCGCTCTCCCTTCTTCCTTCGTGACGGGTCGGGGTGCGGGCCGGACTGGGCCTCCCGTCCGGCCCGCACTGCCGGGTTGGCCCGGCTTACGAGGTGGTGCAGGCGCTGGGGCAGGAGCTGCCGCAGGTGTCGCCGGTGCTGCACATCAGGACCGTCTCGGTCGCCGGCGTGCCCTCGATGAAGGTGATGTCGAGGCCGAACGGGTCGGTCGACTCGGTACTGGCGAGGTCCGGCTGCGCGGGGGCGGGCGGCCTCTCTGTCTGGACGGCGGTCATGTATGCCTCCTGGTGGCGATAGGTGGTGCGGGTTCCGGGGCTCGGACGAGCCCCGGCGTCTGGTTCCAGACGGTCGGACGGACCGTCTGGGGGTCGGTGGGGAGCGAGGCGTTCGGCGGGCGGCTCATGCCGCACCTGCCAGGGCTGCGAGCAGGACGGTGTCGCTGTCCGGGGAGCGTGGTCCAGGTGTGGCGAGCCGCTCGCGCAGGGCACTCAGCGCCGTAACGGCGGAGGGGAGGCCGGCGACTTCCCGGCGCGCGGTGAGCGAAGCCGGGTCCCGGATGGGGCAGGCGCGCAATCCGTCGCGGGCGAGGCGGTACTGGGTGCCGAACTCCTGCGGCTGCCCGCTGTTGATCAAGGACCGGTCGTGGAGGTGGGCCCAGTGCTTCAGCGGCGCGTCGCTCTGTTGAGCGGCGCGGTGCAGCAGGCGTGCGGCAGTGCGCTGGAAGTCGGGCTGGTCATCGGCGTGGAGGGCGATCTGCCAGGTGGCGTGGGCGGCGTCGGCTCCGACGAGGCGATGGCCGGGCCAGTTCTCCTCGGCCAGGATGCGGCTCAACCGCTTGGCGTTGGCGTGGTCGGCGTGACGGCCTCGGCCCAGATGGACGGCATCCAGCTCGTTGCGGGCCTGCCGCGACCAGCGTGCCGCTGACTTGTCGGCGAGGGCGATCAGTTCGCGGGCGAGGTCCGGCCGCAACGGCTGGGCGGCCGTCATGAGCTGCTCCGGCTACCGGTGGTGGGCTGGGGCTCCCTGACCGAGCAGCCGATGAGGGCAGTGAGTCCGGGGCGAAGATCCGCGGCGAGTTCGAGCCGGGCAACCCGCTCGCCGTCCTGTCCGGCTCCCGAGCCGCGCGGGGCCCAGCCCATGTCCCGCAGACGGTGCAGGAAGCCGGCGATCGGGTCGGCGCTGAGGTCGTGGAGTGCGAGAGCCTCGGCCCGCACGTGCGGCAGGCCGAGGCGGGCGGCGTAGTCGGACGCCCAGAGGGTCACCAGGCGGATCGCGTCGTCGGAGCGCCCGGGGAGGGTGTGGACGTGGCCGAGGAAGAGGCAGGGCCCGGAGCCGTCGGCGCCCCAGCCGAGGTCCGGCTCGCGCTGCAGGATCATGCAGGCGATCAGGACGTCGTCCTCGAAAAGGCCGGCCAACTCCCTCTGCGTGTGGCGGAAGAGGGCCGGGACGTCCGCTCGGGCGGGTACGGGAAGTCCGCGAAGGGTGAGCCAGCGCTGGCGTTCCTCGGCGAGCGCGGCGGCCTCCGTCCGTTCGGCCGCGGTGCCCAGCGAGCGCATCTGGTACGCCGAAGGGATCGAGTGCGGGGGCCAGGCCACGGGTGTGTTCGCGGGGTTCACCGGCGTGCTCCGCTCGGCACCGTTTCGGCCTGGCCGGGGCTCAGTAGTTGCCACGCGTGGGCGCGGGTGACCAGCTGGGTGGTGTCCGCGGCACCTGCGTCCGCGAGCAGCTGGTCGAGCGAGGCGTGAAGGTCCGCGGGGGCGAGCTTCGCCGCCCGTGCGATGTCGAGCGGTCGGCTGTACTCGGTGACGGCTCGCAGAAGGACCAGCTGCGCGGCACTGAGCGCGGGTGCGGGCATGTCCGATGCGGGGGCGGCAGCTTCCCCTGATGCGATCAGGCGGTGGGCGACGACCGCCAGGGTGCAGCGTTCGGGGCAGCGCAGCTTCCCCCGCACGACGCGCAGGTAGGAGTGCGTCGTGTTCGGGGAGAGCTGCGTGGCGGCGGCGATCTCGCGTGCCGACAAGCCGAGCACGATGTGCTGGGCAACGCGCCGTTCGGCCGGCGTGAGCGGCGTCGTCGGGAGGGGTGCGGTCATGGTGGTCTTCCTCGTCGGTTTCGGTCAGCGGCTCGGTGTGGGGCGCAGGCGCACGGGGACAGTGGTGTGTCCGTTGCTGATCAAGCTCGGCAGCGTCTCCAGCCCGGCCCGTTCCGTGGCGAGTTGGGCGTCGGGGAAGCGCTCGAAGAGCAGGCGCAGCGCGGTGGCGACTTCGAGGCGGGCCAGCGGGGCGCCGAGGCAGAAGTGGACGCCGTGTCCGAAGGCGAGGTGTTCCTTGCTGGTGCGGGTGGCGTCGAAGCGGTCGGCGTCCTTGTGCCAGTCGGGGTGGCGGTTGGCGGCGGCGTAGGAGGCGAGGATTGCCTCCCCGGCCCGGATCGTCTGGCCGCCGGGGAGGGGGATGTCGGTGCGGGCGTAGCGCAGGGGGAGGTGTTTGACCGCGGGCTGGTGGCGCAGGGTCTCCTCGACGATGTCCTGCCAGGTGCAGCGGCCGGCGCGGACGTGGGCGAGCTGCTGGGGGTCGGTCAGGAGGGTGGTGGTGGCCTGGTCGATGACGTTGACGGTGGTCTCGTACCCGGCGCTGATCATCAGCAGGAGCGTGTCGCGCAGCTCGGCGTGGCTGAGGGCGGAACCGTCGCCCTCGTTGTCGCGGGTGGCGATCAGCAGTGAGGTCATGTCCTCGCCGGGCTTACTGCGCTTGGTCTCGATCAGGGCGTCCAGCAGGCCGTAGAGGGCGGCGGTGTTGGCGGCCTGTTCCTCGGCGGTGAGGTGGGTGGCGAACACGTTGTCGACCACGGTGCGGAACTCGGTGCGCCGGTCGGCGGGGACGCCCATGAGCTTGCCGATGACGGCGATCGGCAGCGGGTAGGCGAGGTGCTCGCGCAGGTCGACCGTCTCGCCGGCCGGGAAGGTGTCGAGGTCGTCGAGGATGCCGGTCACGAGGGCCTCGATGTCCGGCTGGAGGGCGGTGGTGCGGCGGGCCGAGAGGGCGGGGGCGACCATGCGGCGCAGGCGGCTGTGGTCCTTGCCGTAGGCGGTGAACATGTTTTCCACCGCGACCCACAGGGCCAGCGGCCAGGTGGGCACGGTCTGGGCGAAGGCCGGCCAGTGGGCGCGGCCGTCCTTGGAGACGTCCTTGCTGGTCAACAGCCGCTTGAGGAGGGCAGGGTCGGAGACGGACCAGGCGTGCACGCCGAGGATGTCCACCAGGGTCGCCGGGCCACGCTCGCGCAGAACCTGGTGTTCGGCGTCCGGGTCAGGGGCGGTGGGGTCGAGGACGAGTATCTGCTGTTCGGGCACGGTGGGCTCGCTTTCAGCTGGTGGGAAAGGTGACGGGCAGGGCGGCCAGGGAGCGGTGGAAGGGGCCGGGGCGCCAGATGAGGTCGTCGCGGTCGCCGTCGAGGTCCATCTCGGGCAGCGCGTCGAGGATGTGGAGGATGGCTGCTTCGGCGATGAGGTAGGCGTGCGAGCTGGCCGGGCAGCTGTGCGGGCCGGCGCCCCAGGCGAGGTGGGCCCGGTTGCCCAGCGGCCGGTGTGATCCCAGGGCGGGATCGTTGTTGCAGGCCGCGTAGCTGATGACCACCGGCTGGTCGGCCGGCAGCAGGAAGCCGCCGATGTCGGCCGGGCGGGGCGGGTAGGTCATCGCGAAGTTCGCGAGCGGGGGGTCGCGGTAGAGGACGCTGTCCAGGGCTTCGCGGACCGAGGCGTCGCCGGCGTGCAGGTCCCCGGAGAACTCGGGGTTGGTGAGCATCTCCAGGAGGGTGTTCGTGATCAGGTTGGTCAGCGGTTCGATGCCGGCCCCGTAGAGGGTGATGAGCTGCTGGCCCATCTCGGTGTCGTCGAGTTGGGCGACGTGGGTGAGGAGTCTGCTGGTCACGTCGTCGCCGGGGTGCCGGCGGCGCAGGGCGACGAGGTCCGCGACGGCCTGGAGGAGGATCTGGCTGCCGATGGAGGCGTTGACCCCGTCGAAGATCTTCGCCATCCCGTCGGCGATCCGGTGGCCGACCTCTTCGGGGCAACCGAGCAGGTGGCTGAGCGTCTGGAACGCCAGGGGCCAGGAGTACTGCGACAGCAGATCGGCCCTGCCCGCGGCTCTGAAGGCGTTGATGGTCTGCTCGGCGACCAGTTCGACATGGTCGCGCAGCGCGTGCTGGTCGACGGCCCCGAGGGCGGCGGTGTTCGCGGCCCGGTAGCGGGCGTGCTCGGCACCGGCCGAGCGCAGGGCATTGGGGCGCCACTCCATCATCGGCCGGATGGGGCAGGTGTCGGGGACGGACGTCTGCCACCGGCGCGGGTCGGCGGGGAAGCGCTGCGGGTCGCCGAGGATGCGGCGGGCCTCCTCGTACCCGACGACCAGCGTGGCGGGCACGCCGGGGGCCAGGTCCACGGGAACCAGGGGGCCGCACTGCTCGCGCATGCGCCGGTAGGCGGCGTGCGGGTTCTGGGCGAAGTCCGTTTCGTACAGGGGGATTCGGGTCGCGGCGGTGCTCACGGTCGGGGCTCCAGACGGTGCGCGAGACGGGCGAGGTATTCGGTGAGCTGGATCAGGGCCTGCATGCAGGACGCTCGCTCGCGGGCGTCGCACACGGTCAGCGGGGTGTGGTCTTCCAGAGCGAGGGCCTCGTGGACCTCTTCGGGCGGGTGGCAGGGGGCGCCGTCGAACTGGTTGACCGCGACCGCGTACGGGACGCCGTTCTCTTCCAGGAGGCCGAGGATTTCGTGGGAGGCGTCCAGGTCGCGCGGGTCGACGAGGACCAGGGCGCCGAGGGCACCGACGATCAACTCCTGCCACAGGAAGCTGAACCGGGCCTGACCCGGGGTGCCGAACAGGTAGAGCACGAGGTCGTCGCCGAGGTGCTTGCGCCCGAAGTCCACGCCGACGGTGGTGGTGGACTTGGCCGGCGTGCGGGCCAGGTCGTCGACCAGGGCGCTCGCCCGGGTGATGGTCTCCTCCATGTGCACCGGGGGCACCTCGGAGACGCTGCCGACGAAGGTGGTCTTGCCCACGCCGAAGGCTCCGGCGACCACGATCTTCGCGGTCTCCGTCACCGTTGGTGCGACGAACCGGTCAGGCGTGAGCGCGAAGGCCATGGAGAACCCTTTCGAGAAGTGAGGCCGGGGGCCGGTCGTCGTCCTGGCGCTGGGCGAGGGTCATCAGTCCGTGCTCGATGAGGTCGGCCACGAGAATGCGGGTGGTCGAGGGCGGGAGGGCCAATGCGGAGGCGACCTCGGCGACGGCCAGCCCGCCGCCCTGCGCGGGTGCGAACAGGGCGAGCAGGCGGCGTGCGTCGGTGTTCAGGCCGGGGCGGGTGCCGGTCGCGGCGAAGACCACGCTCTCCAGGCGCACGTCCGTGCTGGGGCGGGTCCGTCCGCCCGTGCGGACGTAGGGCCTGACCAGATCCGGGTCCTGCCGCGGCCTGCTCATGCCAGCGGGGCCTGCGCGCCGCCGGCGACGCGCGTCTCGACTCCCAGCTGGTCGCCCACGCTCGCGGCCAGGCGCAGCGCGGCCTCGCTGATCACCCCGATGTCCGCGTGCGGGCTGTCGGTCCGCACGGCGAGCATCGTGTTCTCGCCGGCCGGGATGAGCAGGGAGATGTGGTCGACCGACTCCATGACGAACTGGCGCACGCCCCCGCCGCTCGTCTCCCGGTCGTAGGCCCGCGACGCTCCCCACAGGGTGGAGGCGATGGCCGAGATTTTCTCGGCGCGCTCGCGCGGCAGCCGGTCGGTGTGGGCCGGGCTCATGCCGTCCGCGGCGACCAGCACGGCGTACTCCACGCCGGCGGTGTCTTCCAGGCTTTCCAGGAGCCAGCCGATCTTCTTGTCGGTCATGCGTCGTGTCCTTGGTCGTTGTCGGCGGTGGTGTGGGGGGCGTTCTGTTCGACGCGTGCGCGCTGGGTGCCGCGCGCCCAAGCGGCGATCACGCTCGCCCGTCCCGGCTCGGCGTTGGCCGGGCGGGGCGCAGGCGGGGCGGCGGGCGCGGCGCGGCGGCTGCGCACCGTCAGTCCGCTGGCCGTCGTGCGGGCAGCCGGGGGCTCGTGGGCGGGCTCCCCGGCCGTCGGGGGGACGGGGGCAAGGGCGGGCTGCGAAGGTGCAGGAACCGGGGCGAGCGCAGAAAGCCGGCCGTCCGGGACGGGGGCGAGCGCGGTCGGAGCAGCGTCGGGTGTGCCCTGCGGGGATGCCGGAGGAGCCTGCGGCACCGTGGTGAGAAGCTCCTGGGGGAGGGTGAGCAGCGCGCGGGTGCCCAGCAGGGAGTTGGGCGCCTGGACATCGACCCGGAATCCGTAGGCGCTCGCGAGGGCGGCGGCGACCCGGAACCCGGTCTGCGGGCGGGCGCCGAGCTGCGTGATGTCGTCCGTGCGCTGCCCGGTGAGGATGTCCCGGGCGGCGTCGAGTTGCTCCGGCGTCATCTGCAGGCCGCTGTCGTCCACGAACACGGTGACCCCGTGGTGGCCCTGTTCGAAGGACACGTGCACTCTCGAGTGCGGTGGCGAAAAGCGCAGCGCGTTGTCCAGCAGGAGCGCGAGGGTGTGCACCACGGGCCCGACCACGCGGGTCCTCACCGCGAGGTTGAGTTCCTGGGGCTGCACGCGCTGGTAGTCGTCGACGGAGCCCATCGCGGCCCGCACCACGTCGGTCAGCGTCGTGGTGGGCCAGTGCCGGGTCAGCTTGCCGCCGGCCAGGATGGTCCAGCCCTGGGCGACCAGCAGCATTTGCTGGACGGTGTGGTCGATACCGGTCAGCGTCTCGAACGCGGCGTCGTCCTCGTGCGCGCGCACGCCCTCGCTGACCTTGCGACTGGTCTTGGCGGCCATGCCCACCAGCGCCGACGACACGCTGCGCACTGCGGCCTCGGTCGATCGCACCGCAGTGGCCCGTACCTGAGCGATCTCCTCCTGCGCGGCGGTGTGCGCATGCCGCAACTCCTCCGCGCTCCGCGTCTTCGCCTGTTCGATCTCCTGGTGCGCCGCGTACCGGGTGTCGCGCACCACGGCCTGGACGACGCCGACGGTGCCCTTGACCACGGTGGTCAGCTGCTCGCCGACCGCGGTGCCGGCCAATTCCGGCGCAGCGGCCGGCACGGAGATCCGGCCGCCCGTCTGGTGGATCTGGGGCAGCGTCTCGTGGACCAGCTTGTGCAGGGCACGCTCGGTGGCCTGTTGTTCGCGGGCCAGGAGGTGAGCCTGCTGCCGCGCCTTCTGCCAGCGGCGGTGGGCAACCCAGGTTGCTGCCCCGGCGACGATGGCCGCGGCGGCGAACAGGGTGACCATGGTCGTGGCGGTTGCGTTCATCAGACACCCGCCACCAGGAGTACGTCCGGCTCGGTCGCGGGCGCCCCCGCGTCGAGCTGCTGCAGCAGGAGCGCGGACCCGATCACCCCGATGTGGCTGTACGCCTGCGGGAAGTCGCCCAGTTGCCGCCCGGTCGTGGGGTCGTACTGCTCGATGCGCGGTAGGCGTTTCATCGTGTAGATCTCCGTTAGGCCCCGCGAACGGGGTGGGTTTCAGGGCCGTTTGGGGCGGCCGGTGAACTGTCGGTGAGGCGGGGCACCGTCGCGGCGGCGACTCGAGCTGCGCCGGCGAGGTCTCCTCGCCGACTTGCGGGGACTGATGGTGGGGTCGCCGCGGAGAACCAGCCAGGCTGTGGGACCGAGGATCAGGACGATCAGAACCGCTCCGGTGACGGTCATGTCCGGGGCACGGAGGCAGCCAGGACGAGGCAGGCGAGTGCGAGGGCGAAGACCGCGCCGCGCAGGACGTTGATTCCAGGCGTCCAACGACGCTGTACCCGCTGCTGCTTCGCACGGTGGCTGCCGCAGGTCCCCACTGCCGCGGCGAGCTCCTGGGTCGCCTTGGCCAGTTGGACCAGGTACACCCGGCTGGGCATATAGCTGTCGGGGACCCCCGCCGAGCCGAGCTGTTGGGCGCGGCGCAGCGCCGGTTCCTCATTCGGCACCATGATGCCGAGTTGATTGATGTGACCCCGCAGACGCCTCGCGAGGTCTTCCACGTCGGCAGCGGTCTGCGGCAGCGGCGATTCCTCGTCCAGCACGAGCGCCACCGTCTCCGCCGTGGCCGCCGCTTGATCGCGCCGCCGGACCGGCTTGTCAGTGGCGCGAGCCTTCCTGCCGGGCATGGCGCATCGACCGTCCGCCTGCCGTGGAGCCAGCGAAAGGCGCATGACACAACTCCTGTTCGAATCAAGCCAAGTTGATCGGGATTCGCCGTGCGGCGGCGTCGGTCGTCGTGCAAAGTGAGTGATCTGGTCGCTACGTTGAGCGAACCGTGAATCGCCGCCGAGGGGTATGCCTGCGCGACCCCCGGGGCCGTCAAAGGCGTCAAAGATCATTTCGGAACCGAGGGGCAGCCCATGGCCCGTGTGCGAAACGAAGCCTTCGCCGCACTTCTGCGCGAAGCTGGCTGGTCCCAGCCACAAGCAGCCGCAGCGGTCGCCCGGGTAGCCGCGGAGAGCGGGATGCGTGAGCTGGAGGCCATCTCCCGCTCGCACATCGCCATGTGGGTGCAGGGCACACAACCGAGCGGCCAGGCACCTCATATCCTGCGCGAGACGCTGTCCCGCAGACTCGGCCGCCACCTCACCCTGGCCGACCTCGGGCTGGAAGGTGAAGCCACAGGCCAAACCGACAGCGGTTCCGACTGGAGCGTCGACCCTCTGACCGTGCTGGCCGAGCTGGGAAGCGACGACCTCGATATGCACCGACGCAAACTGCTGGCGACTGCCGCGTACTCGGCCGCCGGCTTTGCCTTGCCCACCGCCTCGTGGTGGGCAGCCGCCCCCGCCGCAGCAGCGAAGCGGCCAGCAGTCTCTCCACGGCCGGCGACCCAGGCTGACATCGACGATGTCCGCGACCTGACGACTTTCTACTCCGCGCGAGACCAGCAGCGCGGCGGAGCCGCCGGCCGCTCGGCCCTGGCCGGCCACCTTCGCGACGAAGCGGTGCCCCTGCTCGGCAGCAGGTTCCGCACGGAACAGCTCCGCCGCGACACGTACTCGGCCGTGGCGGAGATGACCTACCTCGCCGGCTGGATGGCCTTCGATGCCTCCGAACACCGCACCGCCCAGCGCTACCTCACCCTTGCCGCCCGCATCGCGGCCGAAGCCGGCGACGGACCGCTCGGCGGCCACATCCTGCGCGCCCTCGCCCACCAAGCCGTGGACCTCGGGCACCCGCGCAGGGCGCTCGCCCTGGCTGACGCCTCCATGTCCCGCGACCGCTACGGCCAGGCGAGCCCCCGGGAGAAAGCCCTGCTCGCGATCGTCCACGCACGAGCCCTGGCGGCCGACGGCGACCGCCCCGGCACCCTCGCGGCCATCAGCCGCGCCGAGCGGGACCTCGCCCGAGCCGACAACAACGAGGCGCCGGGCCGCGTGGGCTTCTTCCAGGAAGCCTCCCTCGCCCACGAGACCGCCTGCGCCCTGCGTGACCTGGGCCGACCGCTCGACGCGGAGATCCACTTCAAGCGCAGCGTCGCAACCCGACGCCGGCAGCAGTACGCCCGCACCCACAGCGTGACCCTCGGCTACCTCGGCGCCGTCCAGGTCCAGCAAGGACGCCTCGACGAGGCGTGCGCCACCTGGAGTGAAGCCCTCGAGGCGATGTCCGGCGTCCAGTCTGGCCGCGCCCGCGACGTCATCGTCCGCATGCAGAGCGATCTCTCGCCCGTCCGGCACCGCGGTGGCCGGCACGTTGTGGAGCTGGACCGCCGCGCACGCGAAATGCTCCGCACCATAGGCTGAACACCGATCCGGACGGCGGCGCCCCCACTCTCGGGATGCCGCCCAACGCGCCCTGCCGAGCGAGAGGAACGAACGGTGGTCTCCACGTACGAGGTCAGGCCGATCGCCACGGTCGTGGGGGGACACACCCGCGTCCTGGACGACTATCAGGGAGGAGTCCGGTCGATCATCCGTCTCCACGACGCGTACCCGCTCGAAACCCTGCAAGGGATCGAGGATTTCTCGCACCTGACGGTGACGTGGTGCTTCCACCTGGCGCGCCCGGAGGATGTGCAGCTTCATGCCCGCAGCCCTCGAGGGAACACGCGTTGGCCGGCCACAGGGACCTTCGTGCACCGCAACCACCGGCGGCCGAACCAGCTCGCGATCAGCTACCCACGGCTGCTCGACGTGGACGGTCGGGACCTCCTGGTCACCGACCTCGATGCCGTCGATGGGACGCCCGTGATCGACCTGGCACCGTACTTCGAACAGATGGGGCCCCAGGGTCCGATCCGTCAGCCGGCTTGGCCAGGCGAGATGCTCGACCCGAGCTACTGGGCGGACGCAAGCGAACGACCTGCGGAGCGCAGCGTGTAGTGGGAATGACCGAGCTGTTCTGTACGCCCTGCGCACTACGACTCCGTGGGCTCGGCGGTCTGCGGGACATGGTGTTCGGGATCGGCGATGAAGAACCACACGTCTTTCCCCCCGCCGGACATCGCCACCGAGAACTCGTCGACCAATGCCCGCACGAGAGCGAGGCCCCGGCCTCCGAGGTCGAGTGGTGCCGCTGTCTTCCGAACGATCGGCCGAGGGTCTTGATCGCGGACGACCGCGGTGACACCGCCCGGGACGTGCTGTACGAGCAGGCTCGCTGAGCGCCACCCGTTTTCATCCGGGCTGGTGTGCACCAGCACGTTCGTCAGCAGCTCGTTCACGGCGAGAAGGACGATCTCGGCGACTTCACCGCTGACCCCCCACCAGGCGAGGTGGTGACGCACCACACCGCGCACGAGACCCAGGTGCCTCTTCTCGAGCCGGAAGGTCATGTCGAGTTGGCCCCGGCTGCTTCTGGACGCGGCTCGGGTCGATGGGCCCGTGCCGGGGCTTTGAAGAAGTGTGCTCATCGCTGCTCCGTCCGTTGCACCGGAAGCCCTACATCGGGGGGCGGTTGCGGTGTGTACTGGGACCGAATCGGTCAGCAACCATTGAGGCAGAGCACGCGTTCGTCGTGCAGGCCCTGATGCCGAGAGCCGAAGAGTTCGGCATCGCGAGGATGGGGAACGGACATGCCGCAGCCAGAGAAGCCGCTTAACCCGGGAGCCTCTCCGCAGGATTGGTTCGGTAGTGAGCTGCGTTTCCGACGTAAGGCGGATGGCCTCTCGGCCAAGGCTCTGGGACGGTTGGCGCAGGTCAGCGATGACATGATCTTGTCGATCGAGAAGGGGCAGTACCCCTCGTGCCAGCTGGAGGTGGCCCAGCGTCTGGACAAGGTTCTGGAGACCGGTGGCGTCTTCGAGCGGGCATGGCCGATGGCCTTCAGCCTCCGCGATGCCGATAAAAAGCGTCCTGATGCCGATAAGTACTCTCGCAAGGGGCCGGAGGCAATGGTTCAGGTGCATCGAGGCCGCATCCTGGGCAGTGACGAAGTACCTCCTCGCCTTGGGAGCCCCGAGCCCGTGGACCGACGCGCGTTCCTCCAAGTCAGCGGCCTGGCCGCCATTGCCCCCATAGACCTCACGCACGGTTTCGCCCCGTACGAGCTGACGCTTCCCGATTCGATCAGCTCCCACAACGTCGACCAGGTTCAGGAAGTAGCCACCGCGATCAGCGGTTGGGACAACAAGTTCGGTGGCGGAGGCATGGTCGGCGACGTCGCCGGTCGTGCGATGCAGTGGGCAGCCGGACTCCTGAGCGCCAAGTGCCCGGAAACTCTGCGGCCCGACCTCCTGGCGGCCGTCTCCCGGCTGGGCATCGTCGTCGGCGCCTCGGCTTTCGACTCCTACAACCACACCTACGCCACCGCGACGTTCCTCTTCGCGGCCGACCGCGCCGAAGAAGCAGGGGACTGGCACCTGCGTGCGAAGGCATACTCGTTCCTCGCGCGACAGTCCGTGTGGCTCGGTCAGCCCGACGACGGGCTCACGCACGCCGAGAAGGGCCTGGTGCGTTCCGATCGACTTACCGCTACCGAGCGGGCCATGCTGCACACGGCACGAGCCCGAGCGTTCGGCAAGATGGGCAACGTCCGCGACTGCATGGCCGCTGTCGGCGAGGCCGACGAAGCGTTCTCCCACGCTCGCCCGTCCGAGGATCCGCCGTGGATGACCTACTACGACGAGGCCCAGCACAACGGCGACACCGCTCACGGGCTGTTCGACCTCGTCATCCTCGCGGACCAAGACCCGGGACGGGCGGCCCGCCGCCTTGATACCGCCGTGAAGGGCCACTCGGACGCCTACAAACGCTCCCGGGCCATCTCCCGCACGAAACTCGCCTCACTCGTCATGGCCAAGGGCGATCCCCGCCAGGCGGCTGCCATCGGCCACGACGCGCTGGACGAGGTGGGCCGGCTCACCTCCCGCCGCGCCGCCGACGACCTGCGACAGCTCGGGGCGTTCGCCACCAAGCACCCCAAGGTGGCGGAGGCCGTCGCCCTGCGGGAGCGCATCGCCGCTACGGTCTCCGCATGACCACCTCGGCAGCAACCCCCGCCCGAGAGGCCCTCGAGCAGGCATGCGTCGCCGTGGGGCTCGACCCCAGCGGGGCCGAGCCCGTACGGCTGGCGGAGAACCAGATATGGAGGCTGCCCGGACAGCATGTGATTGTTCGAATCGCGCGGCGTGGCCAGACCACAGCCGCGCTCCGGGAAGTACGGGTTGCGCGATGGCTCGCCGAGAACCACATGCCGGCCGTCCGCCCCGCCGACGTCAGACAACCGGTCGAGGCGGGCGGTCGGCCCGTCACCTTCTGGGAGGAACTCCCGCCGCACGAACACGGCAGTCACACGGAAGTCGCACAGCTGCTTAAACACCTCCATGCCCTGCCCACTCCCGATTTCGAACTCGGCTACCTGGACCCGTTCGTCCGCATCAGCGAGCGTCTTGAGGCCGCAACTACATTGACCGGCACGGACCGTCAGTGGCTGAAGGGGCTTCACCAAGAACTTGTGGCAGCGTGGGAAGAGCGCCCACCCGAACGCCCGGACTGCGCTGTTCACGGCGACGCCTGGCCCGGCAACCTGATCCGCACTGCCGAGGGCCCGCTGATGATCGACCTGGAGCGCTTCTCTCTGGGCCCACCGGAATGGGATCTGGTTTCAACAGCCGTACGTGCGCGGACGACAGGTGCGGTCACGCCGGCGGAGTACGACGAGTTCTGTGCCGCGTATGGGTACGACGTAACCGACTGGGCCGGTTACCCGATCTTGGCCGGCGCTCGGGAACTCCGCATGGTGACATACGCGGCCCAGCACGCCGCTAGTAATCCCGAGTGGGCAGATCAAGCCCAGTACCGCGTTGACTGCCTGCGTGGTCGCCGCGGGCCGCGTCCGTGGAACTGGAAGGGAATCATGTAGCTCATCGACTGGAGACGGCCGACGATCGCAACGGGTAGCGCGGGGGCGGCACAATATAGCCGACGATCGCCGGTTGGGGAAACCGGCACTTGTTCGGATGCTTTGTACGTCTGGTGGACCGCCGGCGGTTCCCAGGCCCAACGCACGCATCTGAACAGGAAGCATCAGCGATGTACGAAGGGCACTCCGGGTCCCGGATCAGAGGAGACCAGGCTTGGCAGGGAAGAGCGGCATGCGCCGTGGCGGTCGAGGTGGCGAGAGATCCCGACCTCTTCTTCCCGTCGGCGCAAGCGGATGATCAACGCGTTGGCTTGGCGAAGAGAATCTGCTCCTCCTGCCAGGTCAGAAGGACATGCCTGGAAACCGCTCTGCATTGCGGTGATACGTACGGAGTTCGAGGCGGGATGACGGAGGCGGAGCGCAAGGCTGTCCAACGCCGCTTCGAACTCCGATGCGATTCTGCTCGTGTGATGGCCGCGCTGTCAGGTAGGGACGTGCATCTCACCAGGGCAGAACGGCAGCAGTTCGTCCGACTGGCGGCCGGGTCCGGGATGTCGGCTCCCCGGGTGGCTGAAGTCCTCAAGGTGTCCGAGGCACACGTGAAGAAGCTGTACCGACGGGAGCGCCTCAAGGACGTGGGCGCATCCTCGGAAGCGCAGAGGGAAGTACGGACCACTGATGAGGTGATCCCGGCGTGAGTGGACGTCAGTCGATCTCTGGCACGCGGTGCGATGGACTCGTCCATCAGTATCTGAAGGTTGATGAAGCAGCTACGTACCTCGGTCTGAGCCGACGTTGGATGTACCGGGAATCCCAGCGTCATGGACTGCCGCGGTACTACTTCGGCGGGAAGCTCAGGTTCAAAGTCGCGGATCTGGACAACTGGGCACAGCAGCAGAAGGTCTCCTGAAGGGGGCCGGGACTTCTCCCGGCCCCCTTCGTTCTACAACCCCTCGTTGAGAAGCTTTGCGGCGCGGCCGATCGATGCCGGCATGAGGTGGCGATAGATCCGGAACGTCATGTTGATGTTCTTATGTCCCATCCACTCTGCGACGTCTGTGATGGGTATCCCCCTGCCCAGGCAGTTCGAAGCGAAGAAGTGACGCAAGGAGTAGGCAGTGAGCTTCCGGGTGACGCCCGCCTTCTTCTTCGCTACGCCCCATTGGTACTCCAGTGTCGAGTGCCCCCAGTGCGAGGAACGCTGGCTCTGCAGCAGGTAACCGTTGGCATCGGTTCCGTGCTCCTTCTCGAAACGAAGGAGGGATTCACGAACCGTCCCTGGCATGGGAGCCTCACGGAACTCACCGGGCTTGCGATGCTTGAGGCGTGCCCTTTGCCGTGTTCTCCCGTCGATCTGCTCCGTTATGCGGTAGACGTCATCGGCGACCATCCGCTCCACGTTGGCGGCGTACGCCTCTCCGTTCCGGAGACCGCAGCCGGACATGAGGTCGATGATGATGCGCAACTCGTCGCTGCCGGCTGACTTGATGGCATGGATCTCATCCAGCGTCGGAATGGTGATCTTCCGTGGGATGTACTCGGGCGAGATCACTCCGTCGAACGGGTTCTCGGTGATCCCCCCGCGACGTCGGGCGTCGAGGAGAATCTTCTTGAGGGTGTCGAACGCGTTCTGCTGTGCCGCCGGCCCAACGGAACGCTCCTCCATCGACATGATGAAGTCTTCCACCACCGTCGACGTGAACGTGCTGATCCGGCGTGACTCCAAGACGGGGAGGACCTGGCTGTGCAGGACCTGGCTGACCGTGCGGACACTGCTGGGCGTGTAATGGCGCTGCCGGGTGAGCCAGCTCGTGGCGTACTCGCCGAAACGCTGCTTCCCGATGTCGCGCTTGAGGTCGGCCTGAGCGCGCGGAGTGTTCCGCTTCTCCTCGTAGACCTTGGTCAGCCGATCGAGTGCTGACTGCTGTGTCGCGTACCCCGTCTCCTCGCGCTGCCGACCGGTGGCGTCACGGTAGCGAATGGCGTAGGGGTGGGAGCAACGGTTCTGCCGAACGCAGGCGCAGCTCTTGAAGAAACTGCCCATCCCGCGTATGAGCTGGGTCGCCAAAGCGCATGTCTCCTGACTCGTGCTGGGAGTTTGCTGACCAACGGCTCCTCAGCATGGTCCTGACCTGCGGCCCGGCCAAACTACAAGACGTTGTGCACCATCTTCACGAAGTGCCCGGCACCGTCCGGACCCACGTGCGTCACGCAGGGCGTGCCGTCGGCGGCCTTGGCGGAGATCTTCTCCAGCATCGGGCCGAGCGAGTCGTACGACTCCTTCGGGCCGCCCGGCATGATGCTCGGCCCGTGCAGTGCGCCCTCCTCGCCGCCGGAGACGCCCATGCCGACGAAGTGGATGCCCTGCTCGCGCAGCGCCTTCTCCCGGCGGCGGGTGTCGGCGAAGTGGGCGTTGCCACCGTCGATGATCATGTCACCGGGCTCCAGCAGCGGGGCGAACTCCTCGATCACGGCGTCCGTCGGCTCACCGGCCTTCACCATGACGACCAGCCGCCGCGGACGCTCCAGCGCCGCCACGAACTCCTTCGCCGTCTCGGCCGCCACGAAACTGCCCTCGTGCCCGAACTCCTCCACCAGCGCACGCGTGCGCGCCGACGTCCGGTTGTGCACCGCGACCGTGTAGCCGTTGCGGGCGAAGTTGCGTGCGAGGTTGCGGCCCATGACCGCGAGTCCCGTGACGCCGATCTGCGCTGAACTGCTCATTGGTGGCTCCTAGTGACCTTGGTATCGGTACTGCCGGGGGGTCGGTGGTGCTGTCGGGCTCCTGCGCCGCCGGTCGGTGCCCGTCGGCCCCGCCGTCGACCATTCTGACCGTCGCGACCATCCTGACGTGCCGCTACCCCGCCCGCACGCGCGGGTCCCACGACACCCCGCAGCCACATACGGGCGGGACCCCCCTCCGTACTCATCCGGACCCGTACGGACCCGTCCGGCGCGCGCACGCGTGTTCGGCGCATGCCCGCGCCTCCGTGCGAGCGGGCCGCACGACGGCGACAACCGGGGCGCAACGGGCGAAAAGTACCGGCCATTTGGCGCATCCGCACGGCCGATAGCCGTCTTGTCACCGTCAGTTCGCAGCGCTTACTTTTGCCCCTCCTGACGCGTTGTCGAGGGGGACTCCATGGCCGTGCGCGGCCGGCACCGCCGGTATCAGCCGAACAGAATCAACCGCGCCTCACTCACCGTCACCGCGGGCGGGGCGGGGGTGGCGCTGCCCTTGCTGGGCACCGGCGTGGCCCAGGCGGCCGACGTGGACACCTGGGACAAGGTCGCCGCCTGCGAGTCCAGCGACGACTGGGACATCAACACCGGCAACGGCTACTACGGCGGGCTCCAGTTCACCCAGTCCACCTGGGAGGCCTTCGGCGGCACCCGGTACGCGCCGCGCGCGGATCTGGCCACCAAGGACCAGCAGATCGCCATCGCCGAGAAGGTGCTCGACGGCCAGGGCCCCGGCGCCTGGCCGGTCTGCTCGAAGCGGGCCGGGCTGTCCCGGGGCGGCGACACCCCCGACATCCGGCCGACCACCGACCGGACCGGTGGGAAGGGGGCCGGCCGCTCCACCGTCGAGGAGGTCAAGCCGCAGCACACGCCCCAGTCCCGGGCGGGCCGCGCCGAGATGTACACCGTGGTCCGCGGCGACACCCTGTCCGGCATCGCGGCGGAGGAGCGGGTCCGGGGCGGCTGGCGCGGGCTGTACGAGGCGAACGGCGCGATCATCGGCGCCGACCCCGATCTGATCCTGCCCGGCCAGCGCCTCACCCTGCCCGACGGGAAGGCGTCCGAGCAGTCCGGGCAGGCCGAATCGTCCAAGTCCTCCAAGCCCTCCAATTCGTCCAATTCGTCCAACTCGTCCAAGTCGTCCGAGAAGAAGGCCGCAAAGGGCAGGGTTGCAGAGAAGAAGAGCACGGAGAAGAAAGCAGCCGAGAAGAAGGCGCCCTCGCAGCGCACCGAGGAACGGGCCGACCGCGCCACCCAGTCCGGTGTCACCCGGGTGGCCCCCGTCGGAGCCCCGCTGGGCACGCCGTACCACAAGGCGGGTTCCTCCTGGTCGAAGGGCTACCACACCGGTGTCGACTTCCCCGTGCCCACCGGCACGCCCGTGAAGTCGATCGCGGCGGGCAGCGTGGTCAGCGCCGGCTGGGAGGGCTCGTTCGGCTACCAGGTGGTGGTCCGGCACGCCGACGGCCGCTACAGCCAGTACGCGCACCTGTCGGCGATCTCCGTGCGCAGCGGCCAGTCGGTCACCGCGGGCCAGCGTCTCGGCCGTTCCGGCTCGACGGGCAACAGCTCGGGCCCGCATCTGCACTTCGAGGTGCGGACGGGGCCCGGTTTCGGATCGGACGTCGACCCGCTCGCCTACCTGAGGGCGGGCGGCGTCAGGATTTGACCCGCGTGCGGTGCCGGGCCTGTACGGGCACCGGTACGTACGGGCCGCCGCAGAAGGGCGTGTAGGCGACCAGCGTCAGGGGCGGGTCCGGCTCGGCGACCGCGACCGCGGGCCCGGCCTCCGGGGCGGCGCCCACGGCGGCCGGTGCGGGGACCGGGGCCGGCACCCTTACGTCCCGTGCGAGTTCGGCCAGCAGCAGCTCCTCGGCGGCGTCGGACAGCGACCCGGTGGCCGGGACGGACCGCACGGCGCCCGCCGGCTCCGGCTGGTGCTGCTCGCGCGCCAGCCGTTCCGTCGTCAGCAGGATCAGGCCGCCGGCCGCCACCACGCCGCAGCTCAGCGCGAGCGCCGTGCCCGTCGCGCCGTAGCGGAAGGTCTCGCCGAACATCGTGATGCCGACCACGGCCGCCACCACAGGGTTCACCACCGTCAGAGTGGCCAGCGGGGCCGTGAGGCCGGCGCCCCGGTAGGAGGCCTGGGACAGCAGCAACCCGGCCGTGGCGAACACGCCGATCACCGAGAGGGACGGTACGTCCGCCACCGAGACGCCGTCGGTCCAGTCCACGGCCACGGCCTTCGTGAAGACGGAGGACATGCCGAAGGCCACACCGGAGGCGACGGCGAGGAGGATGCCGCGCACGGCGGGATGCCGCCGCACGGTCCGGGCCGCCGTCATCAGGGCGACGACAGCCACGGCCGTGACCGACGCCGTCACCGCCCGCTGGACGCCGTCGAGGGACCGGGCCTCGGACGCGGCGACCAGGGACAGCAGACCGGCGAGGCCGACGGTCGCCATGAGGGCGCCGCGCCACGCCGTCGCGCCCGCCCTGCGGCCGACGAACAACGCGGCCATGGGCAGCGCGAACACGATGGTCAGCGCGCCCAGCGGCTGGACGAGGCTCAGCGGGCCGTAGGCGAGCGCCACCACGTGCAGCAGCCCGCCGAGGCCGTTGAGTGCGACCGCCGCCCACCAGCCCGGCCGGCGCAGTGGTGCGTACTGCTCAGCGGGCGAGGACACCGCGACCCGCTCCTGCACGATCGCTCCGCCCGCGTACGCCACGGCGGAGACGAACGACAGCAACACGGACAACGCGAGGGCGCTCATCGGCAGTTCCTCTGCGCGAGCCCGGGGCGCTCGACCTGGCGCGGCGATCGGTCGGCTTTCATGACGAACACGATGCCGTGTCCCGTTGTTCCCGTCGTCGTCCCTGAGCACTCAATGCGTCCTACTGCCGATGGAGTACGCGGACGGCCCCGTCATCCCCAGGGTGGGTGCCGCACGGCGGAGGCCCCCCTGACGGCTGCCCCCGGGGGCAGGGCGCCGTCGTGCCTCGCGGGCCCCGGAGGGTCTTTGTCATGTCCCTGGACGGGCGACGGAATCCGTGCTGTTATGCAAAGTACTGTTCATGACAACGTTGTACAGGCGATCGCAACGCACAGAACAGAACACGCGCCGCGCAACCGAGAACTGAACACCGAGAACCGAAAACCGAGCAGAGAGCCGTCACCTTCCTCACAGACGGAGAATCCGTGCGCATCAGACGACTCAGAAACCGTTTCGCGCTGTTCCTGGCCGCCGCACTGGGGCTCGCGGGGCTCACCGCGACCGGCCAGGCCACGGCCGCAGCCGAGGACGATCCGGTGGACATCCACGGACTGAAGGGCGAGTACTACACGCACTCCGCCCCCGGCGCCTTCGACTTCCACGAGCTCAAGGCCACCGCCTTCGATCCGCACCTCGACTTCGACAACCTGGAGCCGCGGCTGAACTTCACCACGGGCCGGGCGGACCACGTCAGCGTCCGCTGGACCGGGAAGATCGTGCCGGAGAAGACCGGCGCGCACACCTTCTCGATCATCGGTGACAACGGCTTCCGGCTGTGGATCGACGGTCGGCTCGCCATCGACCACTGGGTCGACGACTGGGACCGCGAACAGACCGCCGAGCCGATCGAGCTGACCGCCGGCAAGGCCCACGACATCAAGGTCGAGTACTTCGAGCACTACGGCGGCTCCAACCTCCACCTGCGCTGGACCGAGCCCGGCGGCACCAAGAAACCCGTACCGCAGTCGGCGTTCCGCCTGCCGGACGGCTTCGACTACGACGGGGCCCTCGCGGCCACCGTCCTCGGCTCCGGGCGCACCCTGAAGCTCGACTTCCCGCGTCCGCTCGCCGTACCCCCGGCCGGTCTCACCGAGCACGTCAACGCGGTCATCGGCGGTGCGAAGTGGCCGCTGACGAAGGCCGAGCCGGACCCGGCCGACCCCAAGGCCCTGCTCGTCACGCTCGCCGAGCCAGTCGTCGGCAACAAGACGGGCACCGCCCGCGGCACCGCCGACGTCCGTTACGACGGCCGGGGCGGACTGGCCACCACGGGCGGCGACCCCGTGGACGCGTTCATGAGCAGCGGGCCCAACCGCTCCACCCACGAACTGAGCACCGAGTGGGCCGACGAGGTGGGCCCGGACAACGCCCTCCCCGAGTACCCGCGCCCCCAGCTCACCCGGGAGCAGTGGCGCAACCTCAACGGGCAGTGGCAGTTCGCCGCCGCCGAGGAGGGGGAGCGGCCGCCCGTCGGGAAGACCCTCAAGGAGCGCATCCTCGTCCCGTACCCGGTGGAGTCCCAGCTCTCCGGCATCCAGCGGCACGAGGACCGCATGTGGTACCGCCGTACCTTCACCGTCCCCCGGGACTGGCGCATCGGCTCCGGCAAGCGACTGCGGCTGAACTTCGGCGCCGTCGACTGGCGGTCCGAGGTGTACGTCAACGGCACGAAGGCCGCCGCCCACGAGGGCGGGTACGACAAGTTCAGCGCCGACATCACCGACGCGCTGAAGCCCGGCCGCACCCAGGAGCTCATCGTCGGCGTGTACGACCCCACCGACGCCGCGGACGGCGAGAACCCGCCGCTCGGCAAGCAGCGTCTGGACCCCAGCGGCATCTGGTACACGCCCAGTTCGGGCATCTGGCAGACGGTCTGGATGGAGCCGGTCGCCCGGGACCACGTCGACTCCCTCAAGCTGATCCCGGACGTGCCCGGCGAGCGGCTCACCGTGGAGGCGAAGGGCGTCCGCGACGGCGTGCCGGTCAGGGCGACCGCGTACGACGGACGGCGCAGGGTCGCCACGGCGACCGGTCGCACCGGGAAGCCGCTGACCCTGAAGATCGAGAACCCGCGCCTGTGGTCGCCGGACGACCCGTTCCTGTACGACCTGGAGGTGACCGTCGGCGCCGACCGCGTCGACAGCTACTTCGGGATGCGTTCCATCGCCGTCGAGGAGGTCGACGGGGTGCCGCGCACGGTCCTCAACGGCGAACCCGTCTTCCTGATGGCCACCCTCGACCAGGGCTTCTGGCCGGACGGCCTGCACACCGCGCCCACCGACGAGGCCCTCGCGTACGACCTGCGCGTGCACAAGGAGCTCGGGTTCAACTCGGTGCGCAAGCACATCAAGGTCGAGCCGGACCGCTGGTTCCACTGGGCCGACCGGCTGGGGCTGATGGTGTGGCAGGACATGCCGTCCATGAGGGCCGGGGTGAACCCCGGTGACTCCGCCCGCGCCCGCTACGAGCGCGAGATGAAGCAGATGATCGACGAGCACATCAGCAGCCCGTCGATCGTCATGTGGGTCACCTTCAACGAGGGCTGGGGTCAGTACGACGTCGGCCGCATCGCCGAGCAGGCCAAGGCCTGGGACCCGTCGCGCCTGGTCAACAACCAGTCGGGGCTCAACCTCGGCGCCGACGGCAACGCCGGAGACATCATGGACGAGCACGGCTATCCCAGTCCGGCGCTCCCGCCCCGCCCGGACGGGCGGCGCGCCCTGGTCACCGGCGAGTACGGCGGCCTCGGCCTGGCGGTGCCCGGTCACGCCTGGTCGGTGCAGCAGTCGTACGTCGACGTCGACCCGGAGACCTACACCGACGACTACCTCACCAAGCTCGACGAGGTACGGGCCCTGGTCTGCCGGGGCAGCAACGGAGCCGTGTACACGCAGATCTCGGACGTGGAGGGCGAACTGAACGGCCTGCTCACCTACGACCGACGCGTGCTGAAGCCGGACGTCGCCCGGGTGAGGGCCGGCCATGACGCCCTGATCCGGGACGCGTCCCGGGCGCGGCCCGCGGGGTGCCCGGCCGAGGGCGCCGCGCGATGAGCGCTTCCTCCGGCGGCCCGCGCCCGTCCGGGTGGCGTTCGTCACCCAGGGTGTCACCCTGGGCCTTCCCCCGGGTGCCGTCCCGAATGCCGCTTCGGGCGCCACTTCTGACGGGGTTTCAGGAGGTTTCGACCGCACGGCCGTGACCCCGTCCGCCCCGTGAAGCCCGCCCCTTTCGTCGTGCCGACGAGAGGGGCGGAGGCGTAATCTGATGTTAACTGTGTGTGGCGAGATCGTACTTGACCGTAATCAGTCGGGGACGGTGTACTGCTGGTCCATCCCGTCGTCATGCGAGGCACTCCTTGAACGCAGACCCGCTCGCTCCTCTCGACCTGGCGTTCTGGAACATCGAGTCCGCCGATCACCCCATGCACCTCGCGGCCCTCGGAGTCTTCTCGGCCGGTTCGCCCACCGCCGGCGCCCACGCGGCGGACCTGCTCGCCTCCCGTGCCGCCGCCGTGCCCGGGCTGCGGATGCGCATCCGCGACGTGTGGCAACCGCTGTCCTCGCGCCCGCTGCTCCCGGCTCTGCACCGCCCCGTCGCCTCGGCCCTGCGCTGGCCGCTCGCCTCCGCCCTGCGCCACCCGCTCGCCTTCGGTGGCGCCGAGCGGGAGACCGACCCCGGCTTCGATCCCCAGAACCACGTCAGGCTGCACGCCCCGACCGCCGACTTCCACTCGGTCGCGGGACGGCTCATGGAGCGGCCCCTGGAGCGCGCCCGGCCGCCCTGGGAGGCCCACGTGCTGCCGGGGGAGGACGGTGTCTCCTTCGCCGTACTGTTCAAGTTCCACCACGCCCTCGCCGACGGGCTGCGGGCCCTCACCCTCGCCGCGGCCCTGATGGACCCGATGGACCTGCCCACCCCGCGGCCCCGCCCGGCCGAGCCGGCGCGCGGACTGCTCCCGGACGTGCGCGAGGTGCCCGCCCTCGTCCGCGGCCTCCTGTCCGACGCGGGCCGGGCCCTGGACATCGGCGCCTCGGTGGCCCGCTCCACCCTCGACGTGCGCTCGTCGCCCGCGCTCGCCTGCGAGCCCAGCGGCACCCGCCGCACCGCCGGAGCGGTCCTCGACCTCGACGACGTGCACCGGATCCGCAAGAGCGTCGGCGGCACCGTCAACGACGTGCTGATCGCGGTCGTCGCCGGCGCCCTGCGCCGCTGGCTCGACGAGCGCGGCGCCGGCAGCGAGGGCGTCGCCCCGCGCGCCCTCGTCCCCGTCTCCCGGCGCCGCCCGCGCACCGCGCACCCCCAGGGCAACCGGCTCTCCGGCTACCTGATCCGCCTGCCGGTCGACGAGGCGGAACCACTCGCCCGCCTCGCCCTGGTGCGCACCGCGATGGACCGCAACAAGGACGCGGGCCCGAACCGGGGCGCGGGCGCCGTCGCCCTGCTCGCCGACCACGTGCCACCGCTCGGCCACCGGCTCGGCGGCCCCCTGGTCGGCCAGGCGGCCCGGCTCTGGTTCGACGTCCTGGTCACCAGCGTGCCGCTGCCCGGCTTCGGCCTGCGGCTCGGCGGCGACCCGCTCGGCGCGGTCTTCCCCCTCGCGCCGCTCGCCCCCGGTCACTCCCTCGCGGTCGCCGTCTCCACCTACCGCGGCCGCGTCCACTACGGGCTGGTCGCCGACGGAGCCGCCGTCCCCGACCTCGACCGGCTCGCCGGGGCCGTGTCCGAGGAGGTGGCGACGCTCATCTCCGCGTGTGATCCCTGACCCGTCGCCCGCCGCGAGTTTGGTGCTGCGGCCCGGCGCTCCGTAAAATCCCCCGTTCGACAGCGGGCGCGACCGGAGCGCCGCCACGGCAGACCAGGAACGGCGACGGCGATGACGGTGACAGAGGACGGCCTCCGGGCCACGGACGCGGTGGTACACGGGGACGCCGTGGCACACGGGGGCGTGGTGGCGCACGGGCCCGGCATCGACCCGGAGCGGCTGGCCGTGTGCCTCGACGTGCTCGCGGAACTCGACACACTGGACGTCGACCACCCGGACGCGATCAAGGTCCGCCGCGCCACCTCGCACATCTACCGCACGGTCAAGCAGCGCCGTCGCCAGGAGCGCCGGGCCGCCAAGACGGCCCACGACAAGGCGGTCACCGAGGCCACCGCCACCGGGTCCGCCGAGCGCATCGACGACGAGACGGAAGGCATCCTGCCCTCGTCCCGTACCGAGGAGGGCCAGATCGCGGGGATACTCCAGCGCCCCCGCTCCTGCTACATCTGCAAGCAGCGGTACGTCGAGGTCGACTACTTCTACCACCAGCTCTGCCAGAAGTGCGCCGCCGAGAACCGGGCCCGGCGCGACGCCCGGACCGACCTCACCGGCAAGCGCGCGCTGCTCACCGGCGGCCGGGCCAAGATCGGCATGTACATCGCGCTGCGGCTCCTGCGTGACGGTGCCCACACCACGATCACGACCCGCTTCCCGAACGACGCCATCCGCCGCTTCAAGGCCCAGCCCGACAGCGACGAGTGGATCGACCGGCTGAAGATCGTCGGCATCGACCTGCGGGATCCGGCCCAGGTCGTCGCGCTGGCCGACTCGGTGGCCGCGGCCGGCCCGCTGGACATCCTGATCAACAACGCCGCGCAGACCGTACGGCGCTCCCCGCAGGCCTACAGCGAACTGGTCGCCGCCGAGTCCGCGCCGCTGCCCGCCGGTGAACTGCCCGCCGCCGAGGTGATCGGGGGCTTCGGTTCCGGCGCGGTGGCCGAGCTGCCCGTCGCGGGCTCCGGCGCGCTCACCGCGCAGGACGTCACGGGCCTGGCCCTGGTCTCCGGCTCGGCCTCCCTGGACCGCATCGCGGCGGGCACCGCGATCGACGCCGGTGGCCTGGTCCCGGACCTGCACGACACCAACAGCTGGGTGCAGACGGTCGAGGAGGTCTCACCGGTCGAGCTGCTCGAGGTCCAGCTCTGCAACTCGACGGCGCCGTTCCTGCTCATCAGCAGGCTGCGTCCGGCGATGGCGGCCGCGTCGGCGAAGCGGACGTACATCGTGAACGTCTCCGCCATGGAGGGTGTCTTCGACCGCGGCTACAAGGGCGCGGGCCACCCGCACACCAACATGGCCAAGGCGGCCCTGAACATGCTCACGCGCACCAGCGCCCAGGAGATGTTCGACAGCGACCGCATCCTGATGACGGCCGTCGACACCGGCTGGATCACCGACGAGCGCCCCCACCCGGACAAGATCCGCCTCGCCGACGCCGGCTTCCACGCCCCCCTGGACCTGGTGGACGGCGCGGCCCGCGTCTACGACCCCATCGTGCGCGGTGAGGCGGGCGAGGACCTGTACGGCGTCTTCCTCAAGGACTACGCACCCGGCAGGTGGTGACGCCGAGGCGCCGTCAGTCCATCGCTCCCAGCCGGGAGTTGCGCGCCGCCAGAAGTTCCAGCACGGTGCGCCAGTCCTCCAGGACCCCGGCGTCGAAACAGGCGGTACGGGCCTCCTCGTCCGCCGCGCGCAGGGCGAGGAGGTCGTCCTCCGCCGGAAGGCCGGGCCGGGGCCGGCGGCGGACCAGACCGGCGACCCGCTCGCCGAGCAGCGCGCGCACCGCGTCCGCGGCCCGGTCCGCCCGGGCGCCCGGCTCCCCCGGGTGCAGCAGCCGCCCGACCGGCCGCACCAGGCCCGCCACCTGAAGCTCCTTGTCGGCGGGGTGCCCCCGGCGCAGCAGCGCGGCGGTCCGCAGGGCGTGGTCATACGTGTCGACCTGGGCGCCGCGGGGGCCCGGGGTGTCCCGGGCGCCCCGGCAGGCGTACAGCAGGTCCATCAGCTCCTCGACACTGCGAAGCTCCATGCGCCGGTCCTCCTGGAAGACAACCGTTTGCCGTACGGCAGCACAGCACGGCGAGCTTGCGCACCGGCCAACGGGACTTGAACTACGTCATGACCATGCAACTTTCTCGAACACTCGACCACGTGGACAGCTGTGTAGTCCGATCGGGTGACCAGCTGTAGCGGTATCGACGGTGAAAAAGGAGGCTGTAAGGGGTCATCGGGCGCAGTCCGACGGGCGATTGGTGCCGCGAGTTTCGAGCCCCATCGAGCAGGGGGCCGCTCATTTGGTTAACCTGAGTCGGACGGGCAGCGCTAAGGGGTCCTACCCACACCCACAGGTCCGTCATGGGACACGCCGCTTCACAACGGCCTGCTCTCCTACGAGTTACCGGCGCCACCGCGTCCGAACGGCTTTCGACTCATGCCCGAGCGGACGTACGACGCGGGCGCGGCAGGACCGGCGCGAAACGTCCCGAGGGTGACCGACACATAAGGAGTGCGCGGTGACACCGGAAACGACGACCAGTGATCAGCCGACCAAGGAACGCCCCGAGCGGACGGGCAGCCCGGCCGGGCAGCTCTGCAGTCTCGAGGTGTGGGCCCGGTCGGCCCCGATCCGCCTGGCGGGCTACGAGGACGATCTCGCCGAACCCCACATCCTCCGCAGCATCGATTGACCTCCGCTCCGGCACCGCATCGCCACCGCGGAGGAGACCTGCGCCCGGGACCCGGGCACCTCGGAGGAGGACGCCCGGGCCCGGTGGCGTCAGGGCCGGACGTAGGGTCGGGTCAAGATCTCCAGGTTGTGGCCGTCCGGGTCCTCGAAGTAGGCACCGCGGCCGCCGAAGAGACGGTTGACCCTGCCGGGTTCGGTGTGGTTCGGGTCGGCGTAGTAGGTGACCCCGACCGCCTCGAGGCGGTCGATCACCGTGTCGAACCGCTCCTCGGGCACGAGGAACGCGTAGTGCTGCGACTGGATGGGCTCGTCCCGCAGTTCGTAGTAGTCGAGCGTCACGCCGTTGCCCAGGTCCACGGGGAGGAACGGCCCGAACGGGGCGCCGACCTCCAACCCCAGTATCGCGGCGAGGAACTCCGCGGAGAGCCTGCGGTCCCGGGCGTATACGGCGGTGTGGTTCAACTGGACCGCCGTGGTGGGAGATTCGGGTGCGGTGGGTGTGATGGGCGCGTCGGGCATGGCTGGAACGTCTCCGGGTGTCGGTTTCCGTCGGGATGCCGCGAGGCGCGGCGGGAAGCGGGAAAGGGAACGGAAGGAAACACGGAGAGGGGGGCGGGGCGCGGGCAGTGCCCCGCCCTCGGCCGGGCATGAGCGGGGACGGCCCCGCCCGGCTCACGCCGGGGCCGGGAGCGTCTTTCGTGTGTGGCCCGAGGCCGACCCGGCAGTCACCCGACCGACGATAGGCGCACGCCGCTGAGCGCCGCAACCCCCGGGCGGGTCGGCCCGAACACCGGCATGACCGCCGCGAAGGTGCCGCTCCAGGAACGCAACCGGCGCGGCCGGTGGTCGCCCGAGGCGAACACCGCGGACACCACTGTCTCAGCGTGCCCCTGAAGCCCCAGCCAGCCGGGTCGGCGGCAGGTACTCGCGCACGAACGTCCGCTCCCAGCACGCCCCCGTCTCCCGCAGCTCCCGCCAGGACGTGTAGCGGTACCGGAAGAGCCGGGCGCGCACGTACCGGGGCGGCGCGCCGGGCGGGAAGGGGGAGCGGCGCAGCAGCCGCAGCGTGTCCCGGTCGTCCTCCAGCAGCCGTTCCACCAGCGCGCCGAACCACGGCCCGGCGTAGGACGGCGACAACGCGGCGAACCACATCAGCCAGTCGAGCCGCAGATGGTACGGCGCGAACTGGCGCGGCCAGCGCCGGGGGTCGCCCGGCTTGCCCCGGAACTCGTACTCCCGCCAGTCCGACTCCGCCCGGGGCGCCTCGTCGGCGGTGCCCTCGACCACCACCTCGTACCGGATCCGGCTGACGCTGCCGAACGCCCCGTAGGTGTTGACCAGGTGGAGCGGGTCGAACGAGCGGTTCATCACCTGGCGGCGGGAGAGCATGTTGCGCGCCGGCTGGTAACCGAGGCAGAGCAGCAGCGCGGACACCGCGAGGACGACGACCACGTACCACAGCGGGGCGCCGGCCGTGTCCGGCGGCTCGGCGGGGAACGCGACCGCGGACAGGGCCAGCACGATCGTGATCCAGTTCAGCCAGGAGAAGTTGCCCGACAGCACCAGCCACAGCTGTGTGACGATCATCAGCGCGGCGGCGACCGTGGCGATCGGCTGGGGAGCGAACAGCAGGAACGGCACGACGAGTTGGGTGACATGGTTCGCGGCCGCCTCGGCCCGGTGCAGCGGCTTCGGCAGATGGTGGAAGAACCAGCTCAGCGGCCCCGGCATCGGCTGGGTCTCGTGGTGGTGGTACAGACAGGTCAGCTTCCGCCAGCACGCGTCGCCGCGCATCTTGATCAGCCCGGCGCCGAACTCGACCCGGAACAGGATCCACCGCAGCAGGAACAGCACGACGACCGGTGGGGCCACCTCGTCGTTGCCGAGGAACACGGCGAGGAACCCGACCTCGAGCAGCAGCGACTCCCAGCCGAACGCATACCAGGTCTGCCCCACGTTCACGATCGACAGATACAGCGCCCACGGCACCAGCCACAGCAGCATCCCGCCCCACAGCGGAAGCCGGGAGTCCAGCCCCGCGAGCAGCGTCACCGACACCGCGCAGCCCGCCCACGCGCAGAGCGCGAAGAAGCGGTCCGAATAGTGCAGGTGGAACAGGCTCGGCGCCCGCCGGAACGGCACCCGCTCCACGTACCGGGGCACCGGCAGCATGCCGCGTGTCCCGATCAGCGCACGGAACTGCAGCGCCGCCGTCAGGAACGCGACCAGGTACAGGCCGGCCAGTGCCCGCTGGAAGACCAGCCGGCTCAGCCAGTACTCGGATGCGGTGAACCACTCCACGGCCGGGTGCCCCTTCCCTCATTGTCCCGCCGTCGCTCCTGTGACTCTCCGTATACCACCGGGGTGACCGGGCAACCCCGTGCGCGCCACGGAGACGGCCGAGGGGGCGGGCGGCGTCCCGGAGCCCGCAGCGGTCGAATAATCCGGTGAATCCTGACAAAGTTGCTTTCATGGCTGATCGGGGAGCGAGCGCCCTGTCACTCCCGGACGACTGGCCGGACCACCCGGATCCGATCCTGGCGCTCAACCGCATGGGCAGTTTCGACTGGGACCTGGACACCGGGGCGCTTCAGATGGACGCCCAGGCCCGCGACATCTTCGACCTGCGCGCCGACGAATTCGACGATCGCCCCGAGACGCTGTCGTCACGGGTGCCGACCGCGGAGATCGCCCGTCTGGACACCACCGTCGCGCAGGCCGTGAAGGACGGCAGCGAGAACTACGGTGCCTACTTCCGGGTCCGCCGCCGTGACGGCACCCTGCGCTGGACCCACACCCACGGCTACATCCTCCGGGACGACACCGGACGGCCCGTCCGCATCATCGGCATCGTCCGGGACGCCACCCAGGAACTCGGCGCCAGCGAGGCGAGGCAGCAGCAGGTCACCCAGGAGGACGCCCTGCGCGAGCAGACCAACGTCGTCCAGCTCACCACGGCCGCACTCGCCCACGCCCGCACCGTGCAGGACGTCATCGACGTCCTCAAGGACACCCACGGCCTCACCCATCTGGGCGCCACCAGCCTTGTCGTGGGGCTGGTCGAGGCCGGCCACATCCGGTTGGTCGCCGAGGGCCCCGTCGGCAGCTTCGTCCCGGGCACCCGCGTCACCCGGATCGACGAGCAGTACCCGATGAGCGAGGCGGTACGGACGCTCAGCCCGCGCTTCATCGAGTCGCCGGAGGAATTCGCCGAACGCTACCCGGGGCTGTGGCCCCACCTCGCCGACCTGCACGTCACCTCGGCCGCCTACCTGCCGCTCATCGTCCAGGCCCGGCCGATCGGCGCCATGGGCCTCCTCTACAGCGACCGGCGCGGCTTCACCCCCGAGGAGCGCAACATCCTCGTCGCCCTGTGCAGCAGCATCGCCCAGAGCCTGCAGCGGGCCATGTTCTACGAGCAGGAGATGGACCTCGCGCAGGGCCTGCAACAGGCCATGCTGCCCCGCACCATTCCCAGCGTGCCCGGCGCCGACGTCGCCGTCCGCTATCGCGGGGCCGGCATCGGAGGCTCGCTGAGCCGGGACATCGGCGGCGACTGGTACGACCTGATCCCGCTGCCCGGTGGCCGGGTCGGCGCCGTCATCGGCGACGTCCAGGGCCACGACACCCACGCCGCCGCCGTCATGGGCCAGCTGCGCATCGTGCTGCGCGCCTACGCCGCCGAGGGGCACCCGCCGGCCACCGTGATGGCCCGCGCCTCCGTCTTCCTGCACGAACTCGACACCGACCGCTCCGCGACCTGCCTCTATGCCGAGGCCGACCTGTCCACCGGTGTCCTCCAGGTGGTCCGGGCCGGCCACATCGACCCGCTCGTCCGCCGCACCGACGGCTCCTGCCGGCGCGTCTTCGTCGCGGGCGGGCTGCCGCTCGGCCTGTCCGCCGAGTTCGGCAGGCTCGAGTACCCGGTCGGGACCATGGAGCTCGATCCCGGCGACGTGCTGATGCTGTGCACCGACGGCCTGGTCGAGCAGCCCGGCGCCGACCTCGACGACGGTATCGAGACGCTCTGCGCACTCATCACCACCGGCCCCGAGGACGTGCGTGACCTCGCCGACCGGCTCATCGACGTGGCCGAGGAACGCGGTGGTGACGACGACGTGGCCCTGCTCCTGCTGCGTCGCCGCCCGCCGGACAGCCCGCGCTCCGGAGGGCGGCTCCAGCAGCACGTGGCCCCCGGCGACCCCGAGGCCCTCACCGAGGCCCGGCGCATGATCCGTGCCGGGGTCGGCGCCTGGGGCGCCGGGGACCGCGCCGACGAGATCGAACTGGCCGCCGACGAGCTGATCACCAACGCGCTGATGCACACCGAGGGCGCCGCCGTCGTCACCCTCAGGGTCCTCACCGGCACCGAACGGCGACTGCGCGTGGAGGTCACGGACTCCTCCAGCGCCCTGCCGCGCCGCCGCGAGGCGGGGGAGTCGTGCGTCTCCGGGCGGGGCCTGCTGCTGGTCGAGACGCTCACCGACGTGTGGGGCGTGGAGGCACGGGGCGGCGGCAAGTGCGTCTGGGGCGAGTTCGCGGTGACCACCTCCCCCGCCGCCGCGGACCACGGCCACGACGCCGACGGCGGCACGGGGCACGGTTCCCGCTGACCGGTCCGGTCCGGTCCGGGGCGACACGGTCCGCGAGGCCGCGGCCGAGCCGGTGTCGGCGGTCGGCGGGTGCCGACGGGCGTCAGCGGTCGGTGGGCGTCAGCGTCACCAGGTGCTCGCCGTCCGAGGAGCGCAGCTCGTAGCGCATGATCTGCCCGGAGTGCAGGGTGGAGCCGCCCGTCATGCTGTTGGGCCGGGCGTCGTGGCGGGGCACGCTCCAGCTGGTCACGGTCTCCTCGGTGCCGTCCTGCCCGACCACCACCAGCCGGCAGACGCGGGGACCCGCGCCGTCCTTGACCTTCAGCTCCAGCCGACTGCCCCAGTCCTCGTCCTGCGTCGTGATCTCCGCCCACACCCCGGACCGTTCGTCGGTCGCCGCGATGCTCTCGCGCGGTGGCCGGTCGCCGCCGCTCGTCATCATGGCGAGCGCCGGAGCGGTCGTCGCGAGCACCACCGAGGCGGCCAGTGCGAACAGCAGCCGCCGGCGTTCCGCCCGCTGCCGGGCCGCCACCTGGGACAGCAGCCGGTCCAGCATCTTCGGACCGGGCCTGGCCATCGGGGGGGCCAGCGGCGGCGTGGAGCGCCGGTACAGCATCAACTGCCGTGTCGTCGCCCCGAATTCGGTCACCTGTGCAGCGCAGCTGGGGCACTCCATGAGGTGGTCCTCGAAGCGGAACGCCTCCGCCTCGTCCAGCACGCCGAGCGCGTACGCGCCGACGTCGCGATGCCGTTCCAGGGACCTCATGCCGAATCCTCGTACCGTTGAGTATGGGTGGGGTTACTCCTTGCTCCCACCGGTACGCACCAGGCAGTCGATTCACTCAAGCCGCACACCGAATCGTGACCAAAGGATTCGGAGCCCTCGGGCCCACGGATTGGTCCGATTCACCGGAAGGCTAGAAAAGGTGGATGGCGAGGTGCCCGAGCGGCAGTCCGAGCTGCCACGCCGGTGTCCACACCTTCGGTCCCTCGTCCTCTCCGGCCCCCGTGCCGCCGCCCGGCACCGCGTTCAGATCCGGTGCGAGCAGCTCCGTCTCCCGCAGCCAGCGCCAGGCCGACCGGGCGAGTTCCAGGTCGGGCCGCGCCGCGCTCCGGCCGGCGGCACGTTCCGCGGTCAGGTCCGCCAGGCGTCCCTGCACCCACTCCTGCCACGGCTGGTCGTACGCGGTCAGCGACAGCCAGGTCTCCAACTGGGTGATCACCCGGATGCCGGAGAGCTCGCCGTCGGCGTCGGACAGGAAGACGGTCAGCGCCAGCGCGTCCCGGCCGGCCCGGAACTCGAAGGACGTCGGCGGCATCAGGTCGCCGCTGCGCAGTAGCTCGTCGGCGATGTACTCGGCGTACAACCAGGCCATGGGGACGGTGAGTTCACCGTCTCCGATGTCGTCGGTGCTCTCTTGCCCTCTGTGCGGCATCCCTTTCAGCCTTCCTCCGGTACGTGCGCGTCGCCCGATTCGGGCTCCCGGTCCGCAACACGGATGAGGACAGCCGATTACTCAACCGGGGTCGTCGGCAAGGCGCTTTACGGAGGTTTGACCCGGCCGTCGGTTTCACCGCAGGTCGGTGGCGTATCCCGGAAGCACCCGGCGCAGGGCCCGCAGCGCGTAGAACGCGCGGGACTTCACGGTACCGGGCGGGATGCCGAGGGCGGCCGCGGCTTCCGCCACACTCGCCCCCTGGAAGTACACCAGCACCAGGACTTCACGGTGTTCGGGGGTGAGTGTCTTCACAGCCTTGCGGACATCGAGCGTCGCCGCGGCCCGCTCGGCGTGGTCGGAGATCACCCGTGCGTTCTCCAGTACCGCGTCGCCCACCTCGGCGGGCCGGGCCTGCCGTGCCCGCCGCGCGTCGATGGCGAGCCGCCGTCCCACCGTCATCAGCCAGGGCCGTACGGAGTCGAAGCCGTCGGCGCGCAGGGCCTCGGGGTGCTGCCAGGCCCGCACCAGGGTCTCCTGGACGAGGTCCTCGGCGCGCTGCCGGTCCCCGTCGCAGAGCCGCAGCAGCAGTGCGAAGAGGGGCCGGCCGTGCTCGCGTTGCAGGGCGGCGAGTTCGTGCTCGGCGGTTGTCCCGCTCGTGAGTGTGATTCCGGCCGTCATGGCGGTATGGCAGCGTACGGCGATCCCCGGGGACAGGGCGCGCACGGGAGCGTGCGGCGGACGGTCGATCGCGTCGACGAACGGTTCGACGAACGGTCGCGGCGACCGTTCGCCCGCGCCGGACGGCTTGAAACAGCGTGTCGGAGCAGCGGTGACCCAGAAGTTGATTCTTATCTATTTGTCAGCAAATACGACAGTGAAGAGCGTGACCGCGAAGAGATCCGTACCGGGGTGAAGCGATGATTGCCCGCAGTAGACAGGTGGCCCTGGCCCTCACCGTCGTCCTCGCCGCGGGCGCCGCCTGCCAGGCCCGGGACCACCACCCACCGGAATCCGGCCATCCGGGTGCCTCGGCCGCGCGGGACCGCGGCTTCACCCTGGTCGCCTCGGGGGACGTGCTGCCGCACGACCCGGTCATCGACCGCGCCCGCTTCGACGCCGGAGAGGCCGGCCACGACTTCCGTCCGATGCTCCCGGGGATCCGGTCCGTCGTCACCGGCGCGGATCTGGCGCTGTGCCACGCGGGAACCGTGTACGGAGCCGACGGCGACCACGGCGGCCACCCCGCCCTCACGTTCCCGCCCGAGCCGGCCCGGGGCCTCGCCGCCACCGGCCACGACGGCTGCTCCACCGCCTCCGACCACGCCCTGGACGACGGCGTCGACGGCATCCGGCGCACCCTCGACGCCCTCGACGGCGCGGGCGTACGGTACGCCGGGACGGCCCGCTCCGAACATGGGGCCCGTACGGCGACCGTGCTGCGCGCGGGCCGGGCCGAGGTCGCCCACCTCGCCCACACCTACGGCACCGACGGCCTCCCGCTCCCGCCCGACCGGCCCTGGGCCGTCGGCCTCATCGGCGGGACCAGGATCCTCGCCGACGCCCGCGCGGCCAGGAAGGCGGGCGCCGACGTGGTCGTCGTCTCCCTGCGCTGGGGCACCGAGTGGCAGGAGGCCCCCGACGGGCGGCAGATCGCCCTGGCCCGCTCACTCACCGCCGCCCGCACCGGCGACCGCCCCGACGTCGACCTGATCCTCGGCGCGCGTGCCCATGTCCCGCAGGCCTACGAGAAGGTCAACGGCACCTGGGTGGTCTACGGGACGGGCGATCAGATCGCCGGTGAGAAGACCGACTCCGACGGCGTCCCGGACCCCCGCGGCAACCAGTCCACGCTGGGCCGCTTCACCTTCGCCCCGCCCGCGCGTCCGGACGGGCGCTGGGAGGTGACGAAGGCCGAGTTCGTCCCCTCCCTCTTCGACGTGGACGCCGGCCGCGTGGTCGACCTCAACCGGGCCCTCCGGACGGGTGCCGAAGTGCGCTCCGCGCGCGACCGGATCCGCGACGTGGTGCTGAGCCGGGGCGCGGCGAAGGACGGACTGGTCATGGGGGAGTAGACCGTCCCGGCCGAGGCGGCGATCAGTTCACGTCCACGGTGTCGAACAGCGCCAGCATCTGTGCGAGGACCCGCACGCAGGTCCGTACGTCGGCGTCCGTGAGGTCGCCGCCGACCTCCCGCAGCACGGCGTGCTCCCGGGCGACGACGGCCGCGATCGCCGCCCGCCCCTTCTCGGTGAGCCGGATCAGCGACGACCGCTGGTGGGCGGGGTTGGGGATGCTCTCCACCAGGTCCCGCGCCGCGGCGTCGTTGACCATGCGCTGCACGAACTGACGGCTGATCGCCTGCGCGCGGCCCATCTGGGGCACGGTCATCGGGCCGTGCTTGTGCAGCAGGTCGAGCACGGCGCGCACGCCGACGGACAGGCCCTCGACGGCCTGGTCCTGTTCGCCGGTGTACGCGCCCTGTGCGCCTTGTGCGCCCTCTTCTACTTTCCGCTGCACCCGCCGGTACAGCGGGCCGATCAGATCGAACACCTCCATCAGGCGCGGGCCGAGTTCGTCGGGTGAAAGGGGCCTGTCGGTGTCGTTCCCGGTGTGGTTCACCCCCTCATCATGACACCTTGGTTGCCAAATCTCGCCGGAAATGACACCTTGGTTGTCATGAATACGGTTGCGGAACTCCGCTGCTTCACCTCCTCCGACGGCGACCTCGCCTACCACGACAGCGGCACCGGAGACCCGGTCGTCCTGCTCCACTCCGGCTTTGTCGACCACCGGCTCTTCGCGGACCAGATCCCGGCCCTCGCCGCCCACCACCGGGTGATCGCCCCCGACGTACGCGGCCACGGCTCCTCCGCCAACGCCACGCAGCCCTTCCGCTGGGCGGACGACCTCGCCGCCCTGCTGCGCCACCTCGACGCGGGGCCCGCGGTCCTGGTCGGCGTGTCGATGGGCGGGGCCATCGCGACCGACACCGTCCTCGAACACCCGGAGCTGGTCCGCGCGGTCGTCGCCTGCGGGGCGGCCACCAGTGAGTTCGAGTACACCGATCCGTGGACCAACCGGCTCCAGGCCGAGTTCGCCCGCACCCTGGGCGCCGGGGACATCGAGGGCTGGCTGAACGCCTTCGTGCAGGTCGCGCCGGGCGAACACCGCGGCATCGACGGCGTCGACCCGGACATCCCGCGCCGACTGCGGGAGATGGCGCTGCATACGATCTCCAAGCACACCCCGGACGAGAAGGACCTGCGCGTCGCCGTCACCGGCACCTGGGACCGCGTGCCGACGATCGACGTGCCGGTGCTCGCGCTCAACGGCTCACTCGAACCCGCCGATCTGACCGCGGCGGCGGAGCGTCTCGTCCGAGAGGTGCGCGACGGCCGCGCCGCCACCATCGAGGGGGCGGGACACTACGCGTGCATGGAACGGCCCGAGGTCTTCAACGAGATCCTCCTCGACTTCCTGCGCACCCTCTGACGCCGCGGAACTCGGGGCGCCACCGTCACCGGCCGGCGTCCCGCCTGCTCGGAGGCGCCCACCACCACGCCCGCCTTGAGGTCGTCCGCCGCCTCCACGATGCCGTTGCAGGGGGCGTCGCGGAACGTGTGGAACTCCCAGCGGAAGACGAGCGCCCCGCCCGCTCGGACGCCGCCCCGACCTGCGCCACCAGTTCCTCGGCGATCTCGCCGGTGGCGTCGGCCACCGGCGCCCCGCGCGCCGCGCCCGCCGCCGGCCGCACGCACACCACGGCGAACAGTGCGTGCTGCCACCGCGCCGAACCGGACGCGCAGGCCCGCCGCGCGCAGTGAGGAGCCGGAGCCGTCCACTCCGACCACGATCACCTTCGGTCCGCCGGTGCCCCGTTCGAACCGCGTCGGGTGCTGTCCCGTCACGGCGCAGAGGTCAGCGAACCCCGGTGCCGGCGGAGTGCTGGTCCGAGCGGGTGGAATCGTCCCGCCGGACCGGTGCCACCGAGGTGGGCCCGTCCCCCGGCGGGCGACTGATGAGTCATGCAGAAGGATCAGTTGCCCACCCGGCGCCGAGTGCTGCTCGCCGGTGCCGGCGCCGCCGTCGTGGGGGCGGTCGGCACGGCCGGAGTCCTCATGAGGGGCGCCGGTACCGAGGTGGCACGCCCCGCCCCGCCCGCCGCCGGAGGCCTGGCCGCCGGGCGCCCGCTCAAACCCTCCGCGTACCGCCTCAGGCCCCTCACCGGCTACGGCCCGCCGAGGAGCATGCCCCGCAGGGCCCAGGTGCGGAGCGCGCCCCTGCTGCGGGTGTCCGGACGGGGTCGCACCATGGTGCTGACCTTCGACGACGGGCCCGACCCCCGCTACACCCCGGACATCCTCGACACGCTTGCCGCGTACGACGTGCGGGCGATGTTCTTCGTGTGCGGGGAAATGGCCTTCTACCACAAGGGCCTGCTGGCCCGTATGTCCGACGAGGGGCATGTCGTCGGCAACCACACCTGGTCCCACCCCCTGCTCACCACTCTCTCCCGGAGCAGGATCCGCTCCGAGATGGAACGCACCAGCGATGTGATCGAGGACGGGTACGGCGAGCGCCCCCAGTGGTTCCGCGCGCCCTACGGGGCCTGGAACCGCGCCGCGTTCCAACTCGGCGCCGAACTCGGCATGGAACCCCTCGCCTGGACCGTCGACACCCTCGACTGGACCTCCCCGGGCACCCGCGCCATCGTCGACCGGGTGAAGAACGGAGCAGCCCCCGGCGTCGTGGTGCTCTCGCACGACGCCGGGGGCGAGCGGTCCCAGAGCGTGCGGGCGCTGCGCGGCTATCTGCCCGAACTGCTGGACTCCGGCTACCAGGTCACCGTGCCCCGCCGGCAGTACACCTGACACCGGACGGACGCGCGCCACGCCGGACGGACGCCCCGCCCGGCTCGGGCGGAGCCCGCTCAGCGGACCTCGGCCAGGCGGGCGAAGACGACGACGTTGCCGTCGTAACCGTCCTGCTGGGTGAAACCGCCTCCGCAGGTGATGACCCGCAATTCCGACGTGCCTTTCGAGTTGTAGACCCGGTCACCGGGAAAGTCGTTCTTCGCGAAGACCTCGACGCCGTAGATCTCGAACTTTGCGGTCTTCCCGTCCTTGCGCTCGATCTCGACGTGATCGCCCTTCTTCAGCGCGCCGAGTCCGTAGAAGACGGTCGGCCCCTGGTGGTTGTCGACATGGCCGACCACGACCGCCGTGCCCTTCTCCCCGGGGGTGACGCCGCCGGTGAACCAGCCCGCCAGATTGGGGTCCTCGGGCGGTGGCGCGTCGATCCACCCGTCCGTGTCCAGCCCCACTGCCATGACCGGCGCGTCGACCTGGATCGCCGGAATCTTTACCCGGCCCGGCACCGAGTACGGCAGCGGTGTCACCGAGCTGCCCGCGGTGTCACCGGGCGCCCGGCTTTCGGTGGCGGCCGCCACGGCGGGTTGCGGCGGCCCCATGTCGAACTCCCCCGAACCGTTCCGGATGAGCGCGAGGCCGGTGAGCAGGACCAGCGCCAGCACGCCCCACGGAGCACGCTTCTTCCGCCGTGCCTCCTCTTCGATTTCCGCCGGCTCGAAAGCAGACATTCGCTTTTCCCCTCTCGACACGGCCGTCGCCGCGTCACTCGCGCATGGCAGAAACGCTAAGTGCCGCGCGCGCGATCGGCGATGGGAGAAAGGCGAACGGGTGGCCGGGCCGTCATCGGTGCGCCATCCGGGGTTCCGCCGAAAGGAGATTTTTTGGCTGTCCGTGACCTGCGATGACATGCGAATGCGTGAATGTGCGCGGAAATCGCCTCACCGGTACGGACCATTGCCGAAATGCGTGCCGGGGCAGTGCAACTGAGGGTCTTGTTGGGAGGCGCTTTCTCGCCGATCTACCGGGGACCGCCCCCGGGGGTGCCTTCCGCGGAGGAACACATGCGCAAGTCACGTGCCCTGGCGTCCGCGGGCGCCGCCGTCGCCGTTCTCGGGCTCGCCGCCCCGGTCGCCGTTGCGGAGGGCGACCAGATCCCCGGCTCGTCCAACATCGTGGTCCTGCCCAGCGTCATCGCCCGCGGCGGCCAGTTGGCCAGCACGGTCGACGGTTGCCCCCACGGCGGCCACGCGACGTCCGACGCCTTCCCGAGGACCGAACTGCGGCCCATCCACGAGGGAGGTGACACCGCGAAGGGCATCGCCACCGTCGACTTCGACGCGCGCGCCGGCTCGTACGACATCACCGTGCACTGCTCCGGCCGGAGCCTGACCCGGCCGGCCGCCTTCACCGTCCTCGGCGGGGTCCGCGGCGGCCTCGGAGGCAGCACCGACGGGGCGACCCCGGTCGACATCGCCATCGGCAGCGGACTGGTGACCGCCGCGGTCACCGCCGGCGGTGTCTTCTGGATGCGCCGCCGCGCCGAGAAGCAGATCTGAGTCCCATCCCTTTCGGCGACCGTTTCCCGCACGTGTGACTTCAGGGCTGTGCCCCGGATCCCGCCCGGATCCGGGGCACAGCCCTGCTGGTCCTGAAATCCCACCGGGCGGAGCCGTCCGTCCTCCGTGCCGTCGCGGCGGGAGCGACGCGTACCGCGTGCAGGGCGAGTCCTCTGGGTCCCGAGGAACAGCGGCGCACCTGTTCCGCTCGCGCCGGAAGTACGCCTCGATGTGCGGAAAGCCGGAAAGCCGGAAAGCCGCGCCGGGGCGCGCGCCCGCAGTCGCGCGAACGGGGTGGTGCTGTGGGCCGCGCGGGGAACCGCGTCACGGCAGCCGGGGGCGTGCGCGGCGTGGCGCACGCCCCCGCGGCGGGTGCCGTGGTAGGCACCCGTCAGCCTCCGACGTGGGGGAACAGGAGGAGGAACGGATCGGCCGAGGCGGCGAGCCCCCGGCTGAAGGGCGCGTCGAAGTCCCAGATCAAGAAGAGCAGGAAGGCGATCAACGCCGAGAACAGTCCGGCGAGGACCAGTTCACGGCCGGTGCGGCGGATCTGCAGCGCGAAGATCATCCCGATGGTGATGACCGCCCCGGCGATCAGCCCGAACCACACCACGCCCGGCATGGTCTTCCCGGTCGACTCCGCCCGCGCGGCACGCGCCTGGTCGGCGGCGGAGACCTGGTCGACGAGCGGCTGGTAGGCCTGCGCCTCGAAGTCCGTCCGCGGTTCGTAGTCGGTGACGTCCCGGCGGACCCGGTCGAGGAGGTCCGTCCCGCGTTCGGTGACCCGGCCGTCGTCGGCCATGACACGCCACTCGGTGGTGACGACGTGTCCGACATAGGCGTCGACATCGTCCCGAATGCGGTCGCGGACGTCGGCCGGATAGATCCGTACCCGCTCCGAGATCTCGTGCAGCGCCACCGCCTCCGCCCGCACGTGCTCCTGTGCCGCGCCGCGGCCCTCCCAGACGCCGGCGATGGCCAGGCCCAGGACGATGGCGTACACCACGCCGATCCACATCGTCATGTACTCGATGACGTCCGGGGTCTCGCTGGGGTCCTCGTCATCGGCGGCCGCGCGGTGACGTACGAGAGTGATGACGACCACCACGACGCAGACGGCCAGCATCGCGAGGGTGAGAACAAGCCATTCCGGCAAGAGGTGCCTCCACGGCGGGACGGGCCCTGGGCGGGCGCTCGGGTTTCAGCGGGGCCGCAGTGCGGCGACGGCGACCACGGCGGGCGTGGTGATGAGCAGGACGAAGGTGAGGGGCGACGTGGCGCCGCCGGAGGGCCGTTTGACCGGGGGTGCCGCCCGGTACCGCGGGTAGTGAACGGGCGTCGCGGACGGAGGCGGCGCGGGTGTGGGGGTGGCCGAGGGGGGCGGGGCCGGCGCGGGGCGCGGCGGCGGAGCGGGCGTGGGAGTGGGGGCCGGACGGGCGGGCGGTGGCGCGGGGCGGGCCCGACGCGGAGGTGGCGGGGACGGTGGTTCGGGTTTCGCCGTGGGGGTGGGCTTCAGTGTCGGAGGGGGCGTGGGAGCGGGGGGTGGCGGGGTCGGCGTGGGTTCGGGCGGCGGTGGAGGCGGAGGGGGTGCCGGTGTGGGCGTGGGTGGCGGGGGGGAGGGTGAACAGGGCGGGGGGAGCGGCCAGGTCATGCTGCCGGCGACCGCCACCGCCTCCGTTCCCCCCGGGCCCGCCGAGGCGTAGGCGCAGGCGTCGGCCGTCGCCGCGCCGGGGGCGCCGACGAGCGCCCAGGCCAGCGTCGCCACCGCCAACGTCCGTGCGGCGAGAGCGGATCGGGTCGGTACGAGTCCTTGCACGACGGAGATCATGAGCCGGGACGGGTCGGGACACGCGCGAGCTCCGGATGAATGACCCGATGGAGGTGAATTCGTCATCTTCCGGTTGGCTCCGGGCTGATCACCCGTTGGGGAGAATCGCACTGACGTGCGATGTGACAGGGGGCGGGCGGTCGGAGCGGGGCGGAAGTACGGGTTCCGGAAGAAATATGAGCCGCCGTTGAACACGTCAGGTGTCTTCGTGCGTACTCCACGTCGAGCGGCGGCGCAGCAGGGCGCTGCAACACCCTTGCGATGATCTGGAGTTGAGATGAAGACCTCCTGGCGGACCGCCTCACTGGTGGTGAGCGCCGCGGCGGTGCTGACGCTGACGACGGCATGCGGTCAGGACACCGCGCCGCCGGCCAGCAGCCAGAACGTCGGCGCCTCGGCCGCGCCCGGGGACCTCGGGGGCATCGACACAGGGGCCGGCACGGCGTCGCCCGAGGCCCCCGCCGGCGGCGTGGGCACGTTGGGTGTCGCCACCAACGCCGAACTCGGCGAGCTGGTGACGGACGAACTCGGGCTCACGCTCTACCGCTTCGACCAGGACACCGCGCAGCCCCCCAAGTCCAACTGCGACGGCGACTGCGCCAAGACCTGGCCCCCGGTGCTCGCCGATGACGCCAAGGCCGGCAAGGGCATCGACGCGTCACTGCTGGGCGAAGTCACCCGGGCGGACGGCACCAAGCAGCTCACCGTCGACGGCTGGCCCGCCTACCGCTACGTCAAGGACGTCAACGCCGGCGACGTCAAGGGCCAGGGCGTGGGCGGCAAGTGGTTCGGGCTGACCCCCGAGGGCAAGAAGGCGCAGGCGGCCGACCTGCCCGGTCTGTCCACCCGCAAGGACCCCGAACTCGGTGAGATCGTGGTCGACAAGGACGGCATGACGGTCTACCGCTTCACGAAGGACGAGGCCTGGCCGAAGCCGGTCTCCGCCTGCACCGGCGCGTGCCTGGAGAAGTGGCCGGTGGTGGCGCCGGTCGACATCAACGACACCAAGGGCATCGAGAAGAAGAACTACATGAAGTTCACCCGCCCGGACAACGGCGCCGAGCAGCAGACGATCTACTGCTGGCCGATCTACACCTTCGCCGGCGACAAGGCCCCGGGCGACACCAACGGCCAAGGTGTCGGCGGCACCTGGTACGCCGTGCGCCCCGACGGAAAGCCGGTCGGCGCGCCGGAGAAGTAGCAACCTCCCCAGGACGTCGTCCACTTCGGCACCGCCGATCCCGGTCCGCCCCTCCGCGCCGCACGGAGGGGCGGACCGTTTTGCCGCGATTCACCGGAACTCGTGGAAATTTCGGTCCCTTCTCCCCGTGTTCTCCTCGCGTTTCGCCGCACAGCGGAACTCTCCGGAATGCCGCGGGTACTTTTCGTGACGTTTTCACCGGGGCGTCAATTTGGTATGTGCCACTGGCAGTGACCGGGAACGGATGGTCAATTTCCGTTCGGGGTCGCTCCCCTGGCGGGTGATCAGTAGCCTCGGCTCGAACACCGGATCGCCTACGTTGTGGAGAGATACATGGAGCGTCCCGCCTGGGCCCCACGGAGCATCGACATCACGGTGCCCAGTGTTTCCCGGATGTACGACTACTACCTGGGCGGTTCGCACAACTTCGAGGTCGACCGGGAAGCGGCCCGCAAAGCCATGGAGTTCATGCCGGGACTGCCCAAGGTCATGCAGGCGAACAGGGCGTTCCTGCGCCGGGCGGTACGTTTCGCGGTCGGCGAGGACGTCACCCAGTTCCTGGACATCGGCTCCGGCATCCCGACGTTCGGCAACGTCCACGAGGTGGCGCAGGCGGCCGCTCCCGGCGCGCGGGTGGTCTACGTCGACCACGACCCGGTGGCCGTCGCGCACAGCCAGGCCGTTCTCGACGGCAACGAGGACGCGGGCGTCGTCGCCGGGGATCTCCGCAAGCCCCTGGACATCCTGGCGAGTTCCGAGGTGGGGCGCCTGATCGACCTGAACCGTCCGGTGGCGCTGCTGCTCGTCGCCGTACTGCACTTCGTGGAGGACGCGGACGACCCGTACGCGGCGGTGGTCGAACTGCGTGAGGCCCTCGCACCCGGCAGTATGCTGATCCTCACCCATGCCTCGTACGAGGGAATTCCGTTGCCTCCGGAGCGGGCCGGTGGCGCGGTGGACGTGTACAAGGACATCCGCAACCCGTTGATCATGCGCTCGCGTGACGAGATCGCGCGGTTCTTCGAGGGGTACGACATGGTGGAACCCGGACTGGTGCCGATGCCGCGGTGGCGGCCGGACACCGCACCGGAGGACGAGGATCCCTACGAGCTCTCCGGGCTCGCGGGCGTGGGGCGTACCGCGTGAGCGCGGAGCCGGACGGGCCGGAGGGCAGGCTGCGCCGGTTCGCGACGATTTGGAGCCGGGCGGTCTTCCCCGTGACCTCGACGTCGTCGACCCGGCCCGAGTTCGAGGAGCAACTGCTCCCGTTGGCCCGGCGATTGAGTGAAGCGCTGCTGGCCAGGGCCTTCGACCCGGACGTCGGCCAGGCGGTCGGCGCCGCCCTGATCCAGGCGCACTGCACCGACCCGGAGGCGCTCAGCCGGACCCTGGACTGCGTGGACGCCTACCTCGTCCTGTACTGCGGCGGGGACGGCGACCGCGAGGACCTGCGGGCGCGCAGCGCCAGACTGCAGCACGCCATGGCCGCCGGTTTCGCGCGGGCGCTGCGCGAGCGGGCGCTGGCCGAGCAGGAGGCCATCGCCCAGGCCGCGCTGGAGGCACAGGGCGCGGTGGCGCAGGCCCTGCACGCCACCGAGGCCAGGTTCCGCGCGGTCTTCGAAGGCGCGGCGATAGGAATCGGCATCGCCGACCTCGACGGCAACGTCCTGCAGGTCAACGGCGCCCTGCGGCGCATGTTCGGCCTGTCCGAACAGGGCCTGCGCAGCCGCAACGTCAGGGAGTGGACGCACCCCGACGACGCCCCGCAGACCTGGAACCTCTACGACGAGCTGGTCCGCGGCCACCGTGAGCACTACCACCTCGAGAAGGCGTTCCACCGGCCCGACGGAACGGTCCTGTGGACCAATCTGACGGTGTCCCTGCTGCGCGGCACCGACGGTGAACCGCAGTACCAGCTCGCCCTGATGGAGGACACCACCGAGCGGCGGCTGCTCAACCTCCGGCTGCGCTACGAGGCCACCCACGACGCGCTCACCGGGCTGCCCAACCGCACGTTCTTCTTCGAACGGCTGGAGAAGGCGCTCGGCGCCGGCCCCGGACAGCGCTTCGGCCTGTGCTACCTCGACCTGGACGGCTTCAAGACCGTCAACGACAGTCTCGGGCACGCGGCCGGCGACCGGCTGCTCGTCGAGGTCGCCGACCGGCTCCAGTCCTGCGCCACCGCGCCCGGCGAGATGGTCGCCCGGCTCGGCGGCGACGAGTTCGTGGCGCTGACCACGGGCCCCGACACCGAGCACACGGTCGACGAGCTCGCCGCCCGCATCATGAACGCGCTGCTCGCCCCCATCGGCGTCGACGGCCGTGACCTGACCGTGCGCGGCAGCATCGGCATCGTCGAGGGGCCGGCCGGGGAACGCAGCCCGGCGGAGGTGCTGCGCAGCGCCGACATCACCATGTACCGGGCCAAGTCGGCGGGCGGCAACCGTTTCGAGCTGGCCGACCCGGAGTCCGACGCCCGCGCCATCACCCGGCACGGACTCACCACGGCACTGCCCGCGGCCCTGGAGCGGGGCGAGTTCTTCATCGAGTACCAGCCGCTGGTCCACCTCGGCGACGGCAGCGTCCGGGGCGCCGAGGCGCTGGTGCGCTGGCTGCACCCGCAGCACGGCGTGCTGTCCCCGGACCGGTTCATCCCGCTCGCCGAGCACACCGGGCTGATCGTCCCGCTGGGCCGCTGGGTGCTCGAGCAGTCGGTGCGCCAGGCCCGCGCGTGGCAGGAGCGGCACGGCGGCGCGGAGGCGCTCGGCCCGCTGCGCATCAACGTGAACCTCTCGCCCTGCCAGCTCACCCACCCCGGCCTGGTCCAGGACACCGTCGACATCCTGGAGCGCACCGGGGTCGAGCCGGACGCGCTGTGCCTGGAGGTGACCGAGTCGGCGCTGATCGGCGCGGACGACGACCTGCTGAAGCCGCTGCGCCGACTGGCGGAGATGGGCGTGGACATCGCCCTGGACGACTTCGGCACCGGCTACTCCAACCTCGCCAACCTGCGTCGCCTCCCGGTGAGCGTCCTCAAGCTGGACCGCTCCTTCACCCAGAGCATGCAGCAGTTCCCGGCCGACCCGGTCGACCTCAAGATCGTCGAGGGGATCGTCTCCCTGGCCCACAGCCTCGATCTCGCCGTCACGGTGGAGGGGGTGGAGACGAGGGCGCAGGCCGAGCAGCTCCGCGTACTCGGCTGCGACACGGCGCAGGGCTGGTACTACGCCCGCCCCGGCCCACCGGAACGCCTGCACGACCTGGCCCTGGCCGACGCGACGGGCTGACGCCGGGCGGACCGGCTCACCGCTCCAGGAGCATCCGCTGCAGTTCCCGGGCCGCGCGGGGCGGAGCCACGTCGCTGCGGTGGGCCAGGGCGATGGTGCGGTGGAGACCGGGGCGGGCCAGGGGGGTGACCCGCAGGCCCTGCCCGGACCGTGCGGCGACCATGCGGGGCACCACGGCGACGCCCAGCCCCGCCCGCACGAAGCCCAGCACGGCGTCCATCTCCCCGCCCTCCACCGCGAAGTCCGGTTCGAAGCCCTCCGCACGGCACGCGGCCACGGTCAGCTCCCGCAGGTCGTAGCCGTGCCGGAACATCACCAGCCGCTCGCCCTCCAGATCGGCGACGCGCACGGTGCGGCGGCCCCGGCCGGGCTGAGGGGCGTCCGGGGAGGACACCACCACCAGGTCCTCGCGCAGCAGCTCCACCGTGGTGAGGGCGGGGGAGGGGGTCGGCAGGGGCAGGACGACCAGGGCCAGATCGAGCGCACCACGGGCCAGCTCCCTTACCAGGTCGTGGGAGCCGCTCTCCTCGACCAGCAGCCGGACGCCCGGGTAGCGGTCGTGGAAGGAGCGCAGCACGTCCGGCAGCAGACCGGTGCACAGGCTCGGCGTCGCCCCCAGCCGTACCCGGCCGCTGCGCAGCTGCACCAGTTCCTGCACCTCGTGCCGGGCCGTGTCGGCGTCGGCCAGGATGCGCCGCGCCAGCGGCAGCAGCGCCTCGCCCGCGTCGGTGAGCGTGATGTTGCCGCGCGCCCGCAGGAACAGGTCAGCCCCCAGCTCCCGCTCCAGCGCCTTGATCTGCTGCGAGAGGGACGGCTGCGCGACATGGACCATCTCGGCGGCGCGGGTGAAGTGCCGGGTCTCGGCGACCGCCACGAAGTACTGGAGCTGCTGGAACTGCATGGGGCCAATATAGACCTTCCATAGGCGGTAGCTATGGAAACGAGGTGGACCATGTCTTGGACCGATGGGGTCCTCTGGCCCTAGCGTCTGGTGACATGGCTCTGGCAACGCGGACGGACCGACGGCCGTCCATGGCGCGCACCGTGTGGGACTCGACCGTCGGCAAGAAGACAGTGATGGCCGTCAGCGGTCTGGTCATGCTGCTCTACCTGGTCGCCCACATGATCGGCAACCTGAAGATCTACTTCGGGGCCGTCGAGTTCAACGAGTACGCACACTGGCTGCGCACCTTGGGCGAACCCCTCCTGCACTACGAGTGGGCGCTGTGGGTGGTCCGGGTCGTGCTCGTCGTCGCGGTCGTCGCCCACGCCGTCTCCGCGTACCAGCTCAGCCGCCGCGACATCAAGGCGCGCCCCAGCAAGTACGTCCACAAGAAGGCGCGGGCCAGTTACGCCACGCGCACCATGCGCTGGGGCGGGATCATCCTCGGCCTCTTCATCGTCTGGCACATTCTCGACCTGACCACCGGCACCGTGCACTCCGGCGGTTTCGAGACGGGCAAGCCCTACCAGAACGTCGTGGACACCTTCTCCACCTGGTACGGAAACGTCATCTACATCGTCGCGGTGCTCGCCCTCGGAATGCACATCCGGCACGGCTTCTGGAGCGCCGCCCAGACCCTCGGCGTCGGCAGCCGCACCCGCGACCGCGCGCTCAAAGCCGCCGCCAACGTCCTCGCGCTGCTGCTCACGATCGGCTTCGTCGCCGTACCCGTGGGCGTCATGACCGGAGTGGTGAGCTGAAATGACTGCCTACGCTGCTTACACCGAGTACGCGACCGGTGAGCCGGTCGCCGACACCAAGGCCCCGTCCGGGCCGATCCACGAGCGCTGGGACACCCGCCGCTTCGAGGCCAAGCTGGTCAACCCCGCCAACCGGCGCAAGCAGACCGTGATCGTCGTCGGAACCGGACTGGCCGGCGGCTCCGCCGGAGCCACGCTCGCCGAACAGGGCTACCGCGTCATCCAGTTCTGCTACACGGACTCCCCGCGCCGGGCCCACTCCATCGCCGCGCAGGGCGGCATCAACGCGGCGAAGAACTACCGCAACGACGGCGACTCCGTCCACCGCCTCTTCTACGACACCGTCAAGGGCGGCGACTTCCGGGCCCGCGAGTCCAACGTGCACCGCCTCGCGCAGATCTCCGTGGAGATCATCGACCAGTGCGTGGCCCAGGGCGTGCCCTTCGCCCGCGAGTACGGCGGCCTGCTCGACACCCGCTCCTTCGGCGGCGTCCAGGTCTCCCGCACCTTCTACGCCCGCGGCCAGACGGGCCAGCAGCTCCTCCTCGGCGCCTACCAGGCGCTGTCCCGGCAGATCGCCGCCGGGAACGTGGAGATGCACCCGCGCACCGAGATGCTCGACCTCGTCGTCGTCGACGGCCGGGCGCGCGGGATCGTCGCCCGGGACCTGATCACCGGGAAGATCGACACCTACTTCGCCGACGCCGTCGTCCTCGCGACCGGCGGCTACGGCAACGTCTTCTACCTGTCGACGAACGCCATGAACTCCAACGCGACCGCCGTCTGGCGGGCGCACCGGCGCGGCGCGTACTTCGCCAACCCCTGCTTCACCCAGATCCACCCCACCTGCATCCCGCGCACCGGCGACCACCAGTCCAAGCTGACGCTGATGAGCGAGTCGCTGCGCAACGACGGCCGCATCTGGGTGCCGAAGGCGAAGGGCGACGACCGCCCGCCGAACGAGATCCCCGAGGACGAGCGCGACTACTACCTGGAGCGCATCTACCCCTCCTTCGGCAACCTCGTCCCCCGCGACATCGCCTCCCGCGCCGCGAAGAACGTCTGCGACGAGGGCCGGGGCGTCGGCCCCGGAGGGCAGGGCGTCTACCTGGACTTCGCCGACGCCATCGAGCGCATGGGGCGGGGGGCGGTGGAGGCCAAGTACGGCAACCTCTTCGACATGTACCAGCGGATCACCGACGAGGACCCGTACCGGGTGCCGATGCGGATCTACCCCGCGGTGCACTACACGATGGGCGGCCTGTGGGTCGACTACGACCTCCAGACCACCGTCCCCGGGCTGTTCGCCATCGGTGAGGCCAACTTCTCCGACCACGGTGCCAACCGCCTCGGCGCCTCCGCGCTGATGCAGGGCCTGGCGGACGGCTACTTCGTCCTCCCCGCCACCATCAACGACTACCTCGCCCGCAACCCGCACAAGGACGAGGTCGACGCCGGCCACCCGGCGGTGCAGGAGGTGCTGGCCGAGACCGAGGACCGGCTCAACCTGCTGCTGTCCGTGGACGGCGACCGCACCCCCGACTCCTTCCACCGCGAACTCGGCGAACTCATGTGGGAGTTCTGCGGCATGGCCCGTACCGAATCGGGCCTGCGCAAGGCGCTGGAGCGCATTCCGCAGATCCGTGAGGAGTTCTGGCGCCGGATCAAGGTCCCCGGCACCGGCGAGGAGTTCAACCAGTCGCTGGAGCGGGCCAACCGCATCGTCGACTACCTGGAGCTCGCCGAGCTGATGTGCCTCGACGCGCTGCACCGCTCCGAATCCTGCGGCGGCCACTTCCGTGAGGAGTCCCAGAGCCCCGAGGGTGAGGCGGCCCGCAAGGACGAGGAGTTCTCCTACGCGGCCGCCTGGGAGTTCACCGGCACGGGCGAAGCTCCCACCCTGCACAAGGAAGACCTCGTCTTCGAGTACGTCCAACCCACTCAGCGGAGCTACGCATGAAGCTCACCCTGCGCGTCTGGCGGCAGAAGAACGCCGACGCCGACGGCGCCATGTCCACGTACGAGGTGGACGGCATCTCGCCCGACATGTCCTTCCTGGAGATGCTCGACACCCTCAACGAGGAACTCACCCTCAAGGGCGAGGACCCCGTCGCCTTCGACCACGACTGCCGCGAGGGCATCTGCGGCGCCTGCTCGCTGGTCATCAACGGCGACGCCCACGGCCCCGAGCGCACCACCACCTGCCAGCTGCACATGCGGTCCTTCAAGGACGGCGACACCATCGACATCGAGCCGTGGCGGGCGTCGGCCTTCCCGGTGGTGAAGGACCTCGTCGTGGACCGGTCGGCGTTCGACCGGATCATCCAGGCCGGCGGCTACGTCAGCGTCCCCACCGGCTCCGCGCCCGAGGCGCACGCCACGCCGGTGCCGAAGCCGGACGCGGACTTCGCCTTCGAGCACGCCGAGTGCATCGGCTGCGGCGCCTGCGTCGCGGCCTGCCCCAACGGCGCGGCGATGCTCTTCACCTCGGCGAAGATCAACCACCTCAACGTGCTGCCGCAGGGCGCGCCCGAGCGCGAGACCCGGGTGCTCGACATGGTGGCGCAGATGGACGAGGAGGGGTTCGGCGGCTGCACCCTCGCCGGCGAGTGCGCCACCGCCTGTCCGAAGGGCATCCCGCTGACCTCCATCACCGGGATGAACAAGGAGTGGCTGCGGGCCACGCGCAAGGGGACCGGCCGGTAGCCACCGGGCGGGCGGCGGGAGAGCGTTCGCCAGGGGGCGGACGGGCGGGACCGGGAGTGGTGCTCATCCCCGGTCCCGTCTGCCGTCCGGGTGACGCCTGGCATTCAGCATCCCCACATCCGTACTCCCGGCCCAGGTCACGTGCACGCCAACCGGCATAGGCAGAAACAAGGGGAGTCCCCACCTTCCCGCTCCGGCGCGTGACCAGGAGAGAGCCATGACCGGCGTGCTGACCGCAGACCACCCCGCGAAGCCCGCGGCACCCACCCGTTACACCGTCACCCTCGCCCGCGACGAGGAGGACGTGCGCGCCGCCCAGCGACTGCGGCACGACGTCTTCGCCGGCGAGCTGGGCGCCCTGCTGTCCACCCCCCAGCCGGGCCTGGACGTCGACCCCTTCGACGCCTACTGCGACCACCTGCTCGTGCGCGAGGAGGTGAGCGGCCGGGTCGTCGGCACCTACCGGCTGCTGCCTCCGGAGCGCGCCGCGGTCGCCGGGCGCCTGTACGCCGAGAGCGAGTTCGACCTCGGTGCGCTCGACCCGATCCGGCCGGACCTCGTCGAGGTCGGCCGCTCCTGCGTGCACCCCGACCACCGCGACGGCGCGGTCATCGGCCTCATCTGGGCCGGCATCGCCCGCTACATGGTCGACCGGGGCCACACGTGGCTGGCGGGCTGCTGCTCCATACCGCTCGCCGACGGCGGCGCGCTCGCCTCCGCCACCTGGGACCGGGTGCGGGGCAAACACCTCGCCCCCGAGGAGTACCGCGTACGCCCCCTGCTCCCGTGGCGGGCGAACCCCGGGACACCCGCGGCGCCCGCGGCCCGCACCGAGCTGCCCGCCCTGCTGCGCGGCTACCTCCGGCTCGGCGCCCGGGTCTGCGGCGAGCCCGCGCACGACGTGGACTTCGGCGTCGCCGACCTGTACGTACTGCTGTCGATGGACCGGGTGAACCCGCGCTACCTGCGGCACTTCCTCTCCCTCGTACCGGCCTGATGAGCGTCTGGCTGCCCGCCGCGCCCTGCACCCCGAGCGGCTGTGTGGAGCCGACGGGGGCCGCGACGGCCGTCCCGAGGGCGGTGCTGCGGCTGACGGCGCTCGCCCTCCTGCTCCTCGCCGGAGTGGCGCTGCTGCCGATCGGCCGACGGGTCCCGGCGGGGCTGGTGAGCCGCTGGTGCCGGTGGATCGTGCGGGCCGCCGGGGTCCGGATCCGGGTCACCGGCGCCGCCCCGCCCACCGGCGGGCTGCTCCTCGTCGCCAACCACATCTCCTGGCTCGACATACCGCTGCTGGGCGCGATCCGCCCGGCCCGCATGCTGGCCAAGTCCGAGATACGGCGGTGGCCGGTGGCCGGGCCGCTGGTCGGACGCGGTGGTGTCCTGTTCATCGACCGTGACCGCTTGCGCGCCCTGCCGGACACGGTCGCCCGGATCGCCGGGGCGCTGCGCGAGGGTGCGGCGGTCGCCGCCTTCCCCGAGGGCAGCACCTGGTGCGGCCGCCGGCAGGGCTCCTTCCGCCGGGCCGTCTTCCAGGCGGCGCTGGACGCCGGGGCCCCGGTCCAGCCGGTCCGCATCCACTACCGGAGCGCACACGGAACGCCGGCCACCGCCGCGGCCTTCGTCGGCGACGACACCCTGTTCGCGTCCCTGTGGCGGGTGGTCTCGGCCCGCGGTCTGATCGCCGAGGTCGAGGTACGGGCCGCGATCCCGCCGGGCACCCACTTCGACCGCCGTGCCCTGGCCGCCGCCGCGCAGCCGCCGACCGGCGACCTCGGGCGGGAACATCCGGCCGAAGACGTGCGACGGGGGCCACCAGGAGTGAGCGCTGTTGAAAATTAAGTGCGTTTTATCCCTTACATGAAGTTTCCATGGTGATGATGAGGACATCCGGACGGGAGTGACATCCTGAAAGGAGGGTGAGACCAGATGATCTCCCGCGATGAGGTCAAGATCCTCCTGGATCACCCCGTCTACGACGGCGAGGGCAACAGGATCGGTGAGGCCAAGCACGTCTTCTTCGACGACATGAGCGGCCGCCCCGAGTGGGTGAGCGTCAGGACGGGCATGTTCGGCTCCAACGAGTCGTTCATCCCCGTCCGTGACGCCGAACTGGTGGAGGACCACCTCGAAGTCCCGTACCTCAAGGACAAGGTCAAGGGCGCACCCGACGTCGACGTCGACGCACAGGGCCACCTGTCGGAGTCGGAGGAACACCGGCTGTACGAGTACTACGGCATCGACTGGAGCGGTGTGCTGCGCGACGACACCGCGCGCTCCGGCGAGGGCCGCGGCGACCGGCACCCCGGCACGAGCAAGGCGGGAACGGCCGGCGCGGCGGGTGCCGCCGGCGTGGCGGGCGCGGCCGGGACGGCGGGCACGACGGGGACCTCGGGTGCCGCTGGGACAGCCCGCACGACGGGCAGGGACCGGACAGTGCCCACGGCGAACACGGCGACGGCCGGCGCCGCGGGAGCACCGACGACGACCGGGAAGGCGGGCCGGACCAGCTCCGTGGCCGCCGCCGGGGCCACGGGCAGGAGCACCGCGCGCGGCGGGCCGGGCGCCGATTCCATGACGCGCATGGAGGAGGAGATGCACGTCCGCGTCGAGCGACGCGAGACCGGACGGGCCAGGCTGCACAAGTACGTGGTGACGGAGGAGATCGAGAAGACCGTGCCGGTGCGCCACGAGGAGGTGCGCGTGGTGCGCGAGCCGATCACGGAGGCCGAGCGCGAGGCCGCGCTCTCCGGCACCGAGATCGGCGAGGCCGACTACGAGATCACGCTGCACGAGGAGCGCCCCGTCGTGGAGACCAGGGCGGTACCCGTGGAACGGGTGCGGCTGACCGTGGAGGAGCGCACCGAGAACGAGACCGTGCGCGGCCGGGTCCGCAAGGAGCGCATCGAGAGCGAGGGAGTACCGGACGACACCCTGCGGAGCGACGACGCGACCCGGCGGGGCCGCGACGTTCCGCGGCGCGGCCGCGGCTGACCGGACGGAACCGCGTGCGTGCCGGTAAGGCCGCTCACCGGCGCGGCGCGCCGCCGTCCGTCCCCGGGAGACCGACGAGGCCGGCGAGCCGCCGGTAGGAGTCCAGCAGGGCCGTACGGTCGTGGGTACTGGTGGTGACCAGGACCTCCTGGGCGCCCGTCTCCTTCAGCACCCTCTCCAGTTCGTCGGCCACCTGCTCCTCGGTGCCGGCGATGTGGCCACTGAGCCCGGACTCGTACAGGCCGCGTTCCTTGGCCGTCATGAGGAGCGACTCGACGCGCTCGGCGGGCGGCAGCGGCGGGAAGGTGCCGCGGGTGCGGGAGTGCGCCATCGACCAGGCCTCCGGAATCAGCAGCCGACGGGCCTGTTTGGGCGTGTCGGCCACGGCGACCGTGCCGGAGATCACCACGTACGGCTCGCTCGCCCATGCGGACGGACGGAACCGCGCGCGGTAGTCGTCGATGCCCCGGCGCATCCGGTCGCGGCCACGCAGGTCGCCGATGACCATCGGCAGGCCCGCGCGGGCGGCGATCGCCGCCCCCTCGCCCATGGCGAGCACGAACGGGGGCACGGCCAGCCCCTCGGCCGGGCGGGCGCGCACCCCGGTGGGGGAGGTGCCGCGGAACCAGCCGAGCAGCTCGTCGATCTGGGCGCCGAAGTCCTCGGCGTCGTCCTTGTCGCGGCCCAGAGCCTTGCGCACCCCGTCGGTGAAGCCGACCGAGCGGCCCAGACCCATGTCCACCCGTCCCGGGAAGAGTGACTCCAGCACCCCGAACTGCTCCGCCACGACGAGTGGTTGATGGTTGGGCAGCATGACCCCGCCGGTGCCCACGCGGATCGTCCCGGTCGCCGCGGCGACGGCGGCGGCCAGCACCGTCGGCGCGGAGCCGGCGACTCCGGGCACGCCGTGGTGCTCGGAGACCCAGAACCGGTGGTAGCCGAGCCGCTCCACCTCCTCCGCCAGCCGCACGGTGTCACGCAGCGCCTCGGGACCGGTGTGTCCCTCACGGATGCGGGAACGGATGTGGACTGATTGACAACCATCCACTAGTCTGGAGACAGGAGGTACGGCAGGGAGCCGCACCACTAGGGGAGGGGAGAGCCGGTGCGACGGGTCCTATTCGCAGAGCGCATCTCAGATGATCGGAACGAGCGCTCAGAGTCCATCGAGTCTCAGCACGACAAGCTGAGCCGGCGTGCCGAGGCAGAGGGTGTCACGGTTGTAGCAGTCGCACGGGACTTGTCTGTGTCTGGTGACGTTGATCCGTTCACCCGTAAGAATCTGGGCCCGTGGCTGGCAGAAGAGAACCGCGATAAGTGGGATGAGCTGTGGGTTACCACCCAAGACCGACTGTCCAGGGACGACGAACACGCGCATGACCTTATGCGAAAGGTGTTCCGTGAGTGGGGTAAGAAGGTTGTCATCCTGGACAACCCAAGTCTTGACTTCCACACCCCGGCGGGTAGGGCCATGGCCTATGTACAGTCCATTGGGCCGGCCATGGAGTTGGACAGGATCAAGCAGAGGGTGAAGGAGAGCCACGAACGGCGACGGTTCACCACACGGTGGCCCGGCGGACTTGCCCCGTTCGGCTATGTCCCCATCAAGAGGTTCGTTGACGGTAGGACAGCGACCTTCTTGGAGAAGGACCCCGCTATGGCCGAGGTTCTCCATGAGATGCGTCGTCAGATCATTGACGGACAATCCCTCTTGGGTGTGGCCAAGTACCTCAACGCACAAGGGGAGTTGACTGCCAGGGACAGGGCCCGGGTGCGTAAGGGGAAGCCTGTCTCTAGTCGACGTGGCCAGGCAGAGGGCGTACCCGAGCAATGGGGCGTGTCCTCTGTCAAGGCTCTCCTGACAGACCCTGCCTGTCTCGGACACAAGAAGCACCAAGGCAAGGTTCTGTACGACAGCCAGGAACAGCCTATCCAGTTGGCAGACCCCATCTTCACAGATGAGGAATGGTCATCCCTTCAAGCTGCCATCGAAGCTAGGCAGCAGACGACACAACGTCGTGTCAACGACACGTCACCCCTCTATGGTCTTGTCTTCTGTGGGCGGTGCGGCAGTAAGGCCAGGCACAAGACAGCCAAGAAGAAGGACAAGATCTACCGCTATTACGTCTGTGGTGCGTGGCCCAAAGAGGCGGAATGCTCCGGGTCTGTGCGTGCCGAGGAAGTAGAGGATTGGCTGATGGTGGCCTTCCTCAATCGGTACGGTGACCAGCCTGTTACGGAGAGGGTGTGGGTCCCTGGATCGGACAACACACGAGAGCTTGAGACGACGAGAAAGCGCATCTCTCGTCTGCGGAACCTGTACGTAGATGGGGAGTTCGATGACAACCCCAAGGAGTACAAGGATCGCATGCACGCTCTGAGGACACGAGAGACAGAGCTTGCGGCGGAACCTGTAGTTGAGGGGCACTGGTCTGAGAAAGCCACGGGCCAGACGTTCAAGGAGCTGTGGGCCGGCCTTGACCTTGAAGGCAAGCGGAAGCAACTCATCAAGTCGGGTTACCGAGTTGAGGTGGGCCGTGGAACCTTCAAGATCACACCAGAACCCATGTCCTGGGATGAATGGAAGGAACGTCTCAGGGCCAGGGGAGAGAGCGAGGAAGAGATCCAGCACATGGTGGATGTCTTCAAGTCTGCCGGCCTAGGTTTCATGGTCGGGGAATAACCAGCAACCCACCGTTGTTGAACAGGCAGAGGGGCGCCCGTCGCCAAACAGAACGCCCCTCTGTCTCCTGTGAAGGAGACGACAGTCTATGCCAGAGAACACCTGTGGTGCACGTCAGCCTGGTTGGGAGAACGGCCCTCCCATCGGACGTCACCGCATACCGTGCGTGCTCGACAGTGGTCACAGGGGGGATCACCGCAACGCCCTGAGGGACAAGTGGGAGAACGACGAGTCGACCGATTGGGAGGAAGGCCGGCTCGAAGGTAGGACCGAGACGCTTGACGCCCTGGTCTACTCCTTGGGAGACCACGTAAGGGCAGGGGCCTTGACACTGGCAGCAGCAGTCAAGATCTACGCACAGACGACGGAATGGACCGAGGAAGAGTCCGCGGACTTCCTCTGTGAGTTCTGGGCTGAACTCATGGTGACTCGACTCCAGCACGACGGATAACCGAATAAGCAGTACCCGTAAAGGGGCCATGGCATCAGGAGTCATGGCCCTTTTTCATGTCTAGCCGGCGCCAACGGTGCCGACATTCGAGAGGACAGAGGAATGACAAAGGCAGAGAAGGCACTTGCCATTGAACGTGTCGGCTCGATGGTATGGCACGGAGGAATGGACTTGTCCGCGGCTATCTGGTTTGTTGGCGGACTTTTCAAGGTGGAATGGCATGTGGCCAGAGACATGGTTCATGACGCCATGGCAGCAGTCATGACAGAGGAAGTAGACAAGGGCCTGACCAAGATTGGGGACAAGAATGACAACTGAGCAGATGAATAACGAACAGACAGGCTTTGATGTCTGGGGCGAGAAAAGCCCTTGGGAGATTGACAGGGAGAAGAGAGAGGCCGCGGAGAAAGCGGCCAAGGTTGTCAGGGAGGAAGAGCGCCGTAAAGCATCCTGGGAGGACATGACCAATCACAGACAGAATGAGTGGATGTACCTTGTGGCCGCGGCAGGCGTAAAGTCATCCACCGTGCACTTTGCCGTTGGCGTAGCCCAGAAGTGTGGGAAGAACTCCCATGGCTACTCCGAAGCCATAGGCAACACGGCCAAACGCCTTGGCATGTCAACTCCCACGGCTAACCGAGCCATGGCCGAACTCAAGGAGAAGGACCTTATCCGTAAGGCCGTGGCGCGCCCTGGTACCTCGGACATCTGGCGTATCGGCTCCATCCCCAACCAGGGCTAGGGTCTATCACTGGTGATAGGGGGGTCTATCACTGGTGATAGACAAACTTCTCTACTAACTTCCTCCTAGTCTCTTAAGAGACTAGGAGTATTTACCAGTACTAGTAAGAACAAGATCACTAGGCCAAGGAGTCTTGGAGGTTCCTTGGCCATAGTCATATCAAGATCATCTAGCCAAGGGTCTTTACCTGGTTCCAGTTCTGGGCTGGAACCAGGGAAGGGGAGGTTCTTTCAGAGGCCAAGGCAACGACCGAACGGAGTGAGGGAGAGCTGAACCAGGTAGCCCCTTCAAGGGCTACCGGTGAAGCACGAGACTTAGTCGAGTGGAGAGACCTCATGTCTCGACTAGAGATTGCCCCGCCCCCGCAGAGCCTCTGTGTGGCTCTGTAGCGGCCTAGGAGAGCCTTCCTGAACTCCTTGCCTAGGGAGCGCATCCTAGGCGCTCCTAGGGCCCGTACAGAGCTTTCTAGGTCCATGGACGCTCTCTGGTCTCTGTGTGAGTGGTCCGGTCCTGGTTCTGCCAGGGCCGCGGAAGTCTCTGTGTGGCCGTATGAGCCTCTGGGGGCTACGCCCTGTCCTCTGGGGTGCGGTGAAGGTTCCTAGGCCCTCTGCGCCGGCTCTGTTGGTTGGACCAACACACGTGTGCTGACTAGGGGTTTTGTAGACGTTACCTTCTTGTTACCCCTCTATCGGTCACTACTGACGAGTAGTGATACCGACGTCATAGGTAGAGGAAGAACAACACTGGTTCTTCTCCTTGCTTCCCCTGGTTCGTAGTCTCGGTTCTCCCCTCCTTGCCCGGTTCTGGTCTACGGGCATCCCTGGCCCTGGTCTCTGTTTTGTCGTGGCAGAGACCAGGGTCTTTTTTATGCCCACGACTCATTCAACCTCACCCTTTGGAGTGATTGCTATGTCAGACATCAATCTTTGGGATAGGGCCACGTGGGATGCAATTCGACGTGCCCGTGCCGTTACCTACGGCGAGATAGCCGCAGAGTGCGGTGTCACATACAAGGCTGTGAGCAAGTGGTTTTACGGCGAGCGGACTCCCTCTCTCCGTAACCAAATCCTTATGGCCAAGGCGCTCAATATTCCCTTGACAGAGGCGCTTAAGAACATCTCTGACCCTGCCATTCGGCAGGCCATTCGCTCCGTCATCCTCTAACGATTGGACACACGACACATGAACACGACACCCTTCTATGCCAAGCTCACCGCGGCCATTTCTAGGCCGCTGGTTCTCATCTCTGCTCTCGTTATCAGTATGCCGGCGGAGATTCAGCTAGCCCGTGCCAGTGGCTTTGGGAACGGCTTTGAATACTTGATGCCGCTCACCCTGTCGGTTTATTCGGCGGCATCTGCTGTCATTGCCGCCAACCGACCCCGTGGCAGCAAGGGGCGGATATCAGCGATCATTGGCAGTGGCGTTGCCCTGAGTATGGCTCTGTCTGCACAGGTGGTCGGTCATCTCATCAGCAGTGGCTATATGACAACAGGGCCTGTCCTGGTCTCCCTTGTCTCCTCTGTGCCAGCACTTGCCGCGGCTCACATGCTCCATTTGGCTGCACTGCCAAAGAGCACTGTCGATGTCACTCCTATGGAATCCGGACAGGGGAACGAGGAAGAACCGCTCACAGGCTCTGAGACGACCGAGGAAGTGACCGAGGCTCCAATCCCCATGCTGCGCCCCGACAAGCCTTCCCGTGGCCGCTCTCGTCCCTCCCTGGCAGCCATCCGGGAGGCTGCACAGAATCTCGATTCCGTTGGACAGCTTGTTACGGGTCCTGCTCTGGCCAAGGCGTTCGGAGTCTCTGACAGGACCGGTGCACGTTACGTCAAGATGCTTAACGCAGCCTAGGAGGAACACATATGAATGGCACTCTTACTTCCGAGGAAACCCATACGACAGACACTCATGCGGAACTAAATGACATGACACCGCATGAGTTTTACGACGCCTGTAAGGCTGGACAATTCAAGGCCAGGGGCCAGTAATGGAGCCCCTGGCGGTTGCTGGTTACCTGGTCTTCCTCATCTGCGTCTTGGTGGACGGAGTGCAGTGCTTGAAAGAGCGCAATGACGTTATGAACTATTGGAGGCACAATGCCTGAGAGTCTGTTTGTTAAGCCTATGCCGGCTGGTTACACTTTCACCGCGGCTACCAAGAAGCTCATTGCTGCCAGGGATAAGGCGCTGAAGAGTCTTCAGGATTACCAACTTGACCACGCCGACTATGCCGCTATTCCTACTCCTCAGGGGCCGCGGATTCCTGCCATTGTCAAGGCAGAGGCGGAACTGATTAAGCTTGACCGAGTGGCAGTGGCGAATGGTAAGCCACTCCCTGACAGGGATAAGCACCTTGCTCCGTACCGTGCCAAGGCAGAGGAATACAAGCGCACCATTGCTGCGCTCCGTGCTGTCTATGACCAGGCATTCCGGGCCGCAGAGGACAGCATCATTGAGGAGATGCCTTCCCTTGCCAGGAAGGCTCTGGACGAGTGTTCCCAGGTGCATGCGGAGTACGTAGCCGCTATGGAGGCTGCGGAGGATGCCAGGGCCCGTATGTCCTCTGCCACTGTCCGGCTTGTGTGGGCCGTTTCTGACAGCCATGAGGACCGTTCCGCGGGTACAGGCTGGGAGGGCTACAGCGACGCTGAAGCCTTTAAGCTTACGGCAGATGGCCGGCTTACTCGGAAGTCTGCTCAGGCTCTTGGTCTGGAGACGTATCAGAACGGCTCCATTGTTGCCCATGACGAACTCATTGATTGGGGCGGTACTGCGCCCCTCCATCCTCGGTCAAAGGATGTCGCCACGACTATTGGCAATAGCCCTATGGATGAGGTTAGGGCTGAGGCTGTCTATAACATTGCTGGGCTCTCTGCCGAGGATTACAGCCGGCACTTTGACTGAGTGAATTCCCCTGTATATCAGGGCCTAGACAACGATCATCCGGGGATCTCTGGCGAATTACTCGCTAGGGGTCCCCGATTTTCGTGTATCTGTCTGCCGTTTCAGATCAGCTAGATTCTTGAAACCCGTACGCAAGGAAAGGAAGGTGCCCCCGGCGGGTCCGCTCGATGCATTCCCAGGCATTACCCCGGGAGTGCACAGACATATATCCGTGGGAGCGCAGACAATGCCGGCATGACATAAACGGATGGCACCTGAAGCAGACAGGGATAACCGACGCCAAATGCATTGGTGCCTGACACTGTCATAAACGAGAGCCGGCCAGACATCAAGGCAAAGGGACAAAGGGGTAAAGCCCAAAGGGTAAACGTCAGACGGCAAACACCCTTACACCTTCTGGTCTGCCACGAACGAACCGCGCCCGGACCAGGTGATGATCAGTCCATCTTCCCTGAGTGCTGCGAACGCTCGTTGGACTGTGGAGGCAGCGACGTCGAACTCACTCGCCACGGCAAGGACAGCCGGCATGCGTGACCCCGGGGCGTAGGTGCCGTCGGTGATCCTGGCCCTGAGGATGCGCACAAGCTGCGGGTAGACAGGCTGCGTCCGGTCGATCATGGGTCAAGCGTGCGACGGTTCGGGGATACCCGCATCCGAGCGTGTGACCTTTCGAGTATTCGAGGATACGAGTACGCTGACCTTCCTCCGGTAGTCACCGGGGACACAGAACAGCCCCGGGCAGAGGGACTAGCTCTGACACCGGGGCCTAGGCCCTATGGAGGTAGGACCATGAGCATCATTCCAGAGGGACAGGCAGAGCCGGGGAAGACTGTCATCTGTGAGGCAGGGGGCAGGATCGAGCAACTTCTACAGGGGGCTCTCTTGGTCCCCCGGACCTCTGAGACCAGGGGAGTGCAGTCCTGGGAAGAGTCCGTTCTGAGGGTGGCCACGATGGACGTCGGTAGGGCCCTGTCCGTGGCAGAGGACGGGGCAGTGACCAAGGCGGAACTAACCGTGGCGCTCTTCTTCCTGGCTCAGTCCGCTCGTTCCGCGGTACGCGTTGCTGAGCATCGAGGGGAGCGGCTTGACGCTCTGGACTGACTGACGCCCTGTCAGGCATGCCCCCTGGTTGGCCGATGACCAGGGGGCTTCCTCATGTCCTAGGCGTCAGCATCGCTGATGCCGACTTCTACGGACAGTCATCATGGCTGGTCACGGGGATGTGTTGTCCAAGCATCCCAATCCGCGAACGGTCGAGAACGGAGAAACGGGTGCGGGCGATCAGCGGGGTCACACCCGGTTCAACGCCTGGCCCGCCACCGCATTCCCCCGTCCGGGCCGGGCGGTGCGACCGGCAGTGAAAAGCGCCCGCTCGCCGCGTTCGACCTGGACGACGCCCTCGCGGACACCGCGCACCGAAAGCGGTTCCTGGAGCACGGGCCGCGCGACCGGGACTCCTTCTTCGCCGCCGCGCCCCACGACCCGCCCCTCGTTGAGGGCGTCGCGCTGGTGCGCGAGAGCACGCGGGAGTGCGGGATCGTCCGCCCCACCGGACGCCCGGAGCGCCGCCGGTGCGACACGCTGGACCGGCTGCCCGCCCACGGGCTGCCCGACGGGCCGGTCCGCATGCGCGGCGACGCCGACCGGCGGCCCGCCCGGTACACCCGGCCGGCGATGCCACGCCGCCTCGCCCGCACCCGGGAGACCCGGATGCTCGTGGACGAAGAACCGGTCTGCGCGGACGCCCGACGGGCCGGGTTCGCCGTCGTGCACGCTCGCTGGACGGCCCCGCCGGGAGCCGGAGGCGGCGCGGGAGCGGGAGCGGGGACCTGATGCCCTCCCGCTCCCGCAGGTACGTACCCGGGCCCTGAGCCTCCTCGCGTACCGCCCCCGCTCCGGTGCGGGGCCGTTCCCCTCCGGAGCGGGCTCAGCCCGTCTCGTCCAGGCGGAAGCCGACCTTCAGGCCCACTTGCCAGTGCGCGATCCCGCCCTCCTCGATCTGGCCGCGTACCTGGGTCACCTCGAACCAGTCCAGGTTGCGCAGGGTCTGCGAGGCGCGCTCGATGCCGTTGCGGACGGCCTGGTCCACGCCGTCGGGCGAGGTGCCGAAGATCTCCGTGACCCGGTAGGTGTGGTTCGACATGCGGGTGCTCCTCTCGACGGCGGCTCCCACCGGTACGCGGGACGCCTCCTGATGTCGCACGTCACTCCACCGTGCCCCAGGCCGTGGCGCACCGCGAGACGTCGGCCGCTCCGGTCCCCGACGCCCGCAGGCCCCGGCCCCGCGACCCGCCCATACCGAAACACGGGGCACCCGTGCGAGTCCCCACGCGCGTCGCACGCCGGGCCCTTCACCCTGTCCGCCAGACGGAAACAGGACCCCCCACGTCAACGCGCCATGCTCAGCGACAGCGCGAACCGCTCCTCCTCATCCGTCCACCATCGGGCCAACTCCAGCCTCGCTGACTCGAGTTCCTCCCGTACTCCCTCCTTGCGGAACTTCGCCGAGACCTCGGTGCGCAGTTCCTCGCCCGCCTCGAAGTCGACGACGAGACCGAGCGCGGGCACCTTCACGGTCTGTGCCCCGCGCGAGCGCAGCCGCATCTCGACCCACTCGCGCTCGGCGTCCCACACGGCCACGTGGTCGAAGGCGGCCGGATCGAAGTCGGCGCCCAACTCCCGGTTGATCACGGTCAGGACGTTCTTGTTGAAGGCGGCCGTGACCCCGGCCGCGTCGTCGTACGCCCGGACCAGTACCTTCTCGTCCTTGACCAGGTCCGTGCCCAGCAGCAGCGCGTCCCCCGGGGCGAGCAGCGCGCGGACGGAGGCCAGGAACGCGGCCCGCTCGGCGGGCAGTAGATTGCCGATCGTGCCTCCGAGGAACGCCACGAGGCGAGGACCCGGGGTGTCGGGCAGCGTCATCCGGCCGGTGAAGTCGGCGATCAGCGCGTGCACGGCCAGGCCCGGCCGCTCGGCGACGAGCGCCTGTCCCGCCCGGGTCAGGGCGCTCTCACTGACGTCGACGGGGACGTAGGTGTGCAGTCCGGTCAGAGCGTCGATCAGGTGGCGGGTCTTCTCCGAGGAACCGGAGCCCAGTTCGATCAGGGTGCGGGCACCGGCCGCCGCGGCGATCTCACCGGAGCGGGCGAGCAGGATCTCGCGTTCGGCCCGCGTCGGGTAGTACTCGGGCAGCTCGGTGATCTCTTCGAACAGCTCGCTGCCGTACGCGTCGTAGAACCACTTCGGCGGCAGTGTCCTCGGCCTGCCGGTCAGGCCCCGGAGGACGTCGGCGCGCAGGGCCGCGTCGGTGGCGTCCTCGGGCAGGGTGCGGGTGAGCAGGAACGGACTCACGTGCGGAGCTCCTTCAGGGGTGCCGATGGGTCGGTGGGTGCCAGGGCCTCGCCCGGCTCCTCGATCGGGGTGAGCAGCACGTCGGTGCGGCTCGCCGCCAGCAGCGTGCGGTCGGGGACCTCGCGCCAGTGCGGATCGTCGTCGTAGGGCTCCGAGGCGACGACGGTGCCGCCGCCCGGCCGGGCGAGGTACCACAACGTGTCGCCCCACGCGGTCGCGGTGACGGTGTCGCCCTGGGTGAGCAGCAGGTTGAGCCGGGAGCCGGGGGCCGCCGCGGAGACCTCCAGCACGGTGTCGGCCAGCGCCTGCCCCTCGGGATCCCCGGCTCGCAGCCGGGCGAGCACGAGGGCCCACACGAACGCGGAGTCGCTGCGGGCCTCCAGCGACAGCACGTCCTCGGCGGGCAGGGACCCGGCGAGCGGCGCGAGCGCGCCCGGCCAGCCCCGGACGGCGCCGTTGTGGCTGAACAGCCAGGTCCCCGCGGCGAACGGGGCCGCCGCGGCCTCACCGTCCGCGCCCGACAGGGTCGAGTCCCGTACGGCGGCGAGCAGCGCCGGGGTGCGGACGACCCGGGCCAGATCGGCGAACGACAGGTCCGCCCAGATGGGTCCGGCCCTGCGGTACCGGGCCGGCACCGGGTCTCCCGGCGCGTACCAGCCCACGCCGAAACCATCGGCGTTGACCGTTCCGTACCGCTGGCGCCGGGGTGCCCACGACTGGCGGTACAGCCCGTGCGGCGGGCCCACGAGGAGCCTGCCGAGCGGTTCCTCGGGGCCCACGTACGCGAGGTGACGGCACATCAGACGCTCTCCGAGCGTGCCGTGCGGAAGCCGGAGAAGATCTGCCGCCGGACGGGGTGGTCCCAGTTGCGGAACGTGCCCCGGCAGGCCACCGCGTCCACCGCGAACGAACCGCCGCGCAACACCTTGTACCCGGTTCCGAAGAACACCTCCGAGTACTCCTTGTACGGGAACGCCCTGAACCCCGGGTACGGCAGGAAGTCGCTCGACGTCCACTCCCACACGTCACCGATCAACTGGCGTACCCCGAGCGGAGACTCACCGGCCGGATAGCTCCCCGCGGGCGCGGGACGCAGGTGCCGCTGGCCGAGGTTGGCGTGCTGCGGTCCGGGCTCGGCGTCGCCCCAGGGGTAGCGCGCCGAGCGGTCGCCGGCCGGGTCGTGGCGGGCGGCCTTCTCCCACTCGGCCTCGGTGGGCAGCCGGCGCCCGGCCCAGCGCGCGTACGCGTCGGCCTCGTACCAGCACACGTGCAGCACGGGCTCGTCGGGCGGTACGACCTCGGTGACACCGAAGCGGCGCCGTAGCCACCGCCCCGCGCCGAAGGTGCCGTCCCGGTGCCAGAACAGCGGGGCGGTGACGGAGTTCCGGCGGATGTGGGCCCAGCCCTCCGAGGTCCACCAGCGCGGGTCGTCGTAGCCGCCGTCCTCGATGAACGCCTGGTAGGCGGCGTTCGTCACCGGGGTGGTGTCGATGTGGAACGGCGCCACCTCGCGCCGGTGCGCGGGGCGTTCGTTGTCCAGGGCCCACGGCTCGTCGGAGGTGCCCATGGTGAACGGGCCGCCGGGAACCAGCACTTCGGACGGACCGGTGAACAGCGGCACCGGCTCCGGATCCGGAGCGGTCAGGGCCTGCGGCCCCTTGCGCAACTGATGGGTGATCAGCATCGTCTCGTCGTGCTGCTGTTCGTGCTGAGCGATCATCCCGAAGGCGAAACCCGCCTCCGTCAGCCGCTCGCCGTGGAACGCGGTGCCCTCCAGCACGTCCAGCGCCCGGCCGCGCACGTCCGAGGCGTAGCGGCGGGCTTCCTCGGGAGGCAGCAGCGGCAGCTGCGGCCGCTCGGCACGCGGGTGCTCGAAGGCGTCGTAGACACTGTCGATCTCGGGCCGTATCGCCTCCTGCCCGGCGACGGCCCGCAACAGCCACTGCTCCTCCTGGTTGCCGATGTGGGCGAGGTCCCACACCAGGGGAGACATCAGCGGCGAGTGCTGTGCGGTCAGCTCGGGTTCGTCGACGCAGCTGGTCAGCAGGGTGGTCCGGTCGCGCGCGGTGACCAGCGCGGCGGCCGCGCGCTCGCGCAGGGCCTCGGCGTCGGGGGCGGGGTCGGTCATGAGCGGCTGTCCTTCCCGTGCGGAGGCGCTCCGTGCGTGTGCGGGTGCGTGCGCGCGCCGGACACGGCGGTGCCGTCGACGCGGGCGGCCACGCCGACGCGCAGGGTGTCGAGCAGTTCGTCGGCGGGGCAGCGGCCCCGGGCGACATAGCGGTCCCGGTACGCCGCCACCGCGTCCACGACCTCGGTCGTGGCGCCCAGCCGGGGCAGCGCCCGCAGCGCCGCGGCGAAGCAGGCGGCGGCCACCTCGCGCAGCTCCGGATCGGCCAGGCCGCCGCGGGCCGCGTCCCGCCACAGCGGATTGTGCGGCGCAGGCATCCCGTGGGCCCGTTCGGCCAGCGGCTTCACCGCCCGGTAGGCGGTCTCGGCGGCCTCCGGATCGTCGAACAGCGCCGTCGTCACGGCCAGCGGCACGATCCAGCCGTCGTCACCGGGCTGGGCGTCGATCATCCGCAGCTCCAGGTGGCCACGCGGCCTGACCGGCGGGAACAGCGTCGTCACGTGGTAGTCGAGATCGTCCCGGGTCGGCGCCCTGGGCACCCTGGACCTGGTCCACTCACGGAAGCTCAGTCCCTCCGGCACGTCCCACCGGCCGCCGTCGCGTCGTACGCACATCACCGGCGCGTCCAGGACGTGACGGGCCCAGGCCGCGCGCGGATCGGAGTCCAGCACGGGGCCGCCCGCGCGACCGGTGCCGATCTGCGCCCAGCGCAGCTGCCGGGTGGACAGCCAGCCGGTCGGCCGGTGACCGGCCAGCGGGGAGTTGGCGAACGCGGCGAGCAGGACCGCGCCGAGTTGGTGCGCCAGCCACCAGCGCCGCACATGACCGAGGGGGCCGGGCTCCTCGTACCCGGCGTCCAGGCACACCTGCACGGACGCGGAGGTGCACATCATGGCGCGGCCGGCGGGGCCGGTGCGGTCGAGGCAGGCCTCCATGGCGTCGTAGCGCGGTTCGCGCAGGAACCGGCGTGGTGTGTGCCAGGGATCGTGGCCGAGACCGACGAGAGTGAGATCGTCCTCGCGCAGTACCGCGCGGACGGCGTCGAGGTCGGCGCGGACGGTGTCGACGCACTCCATGAGGGAGGCGGCGGGCGGCGAGCTGAGCTCCAGCTGGCCGCCGGGTTCGACGGTGAGCGCCGAACTCAGGGGCACGGTCCGCAGTGCGGCGTAGGCCGCTTCGAGTCGTTCGGATGTCACGGGGAGCTGCGGGGCACGCAGCTCGTGGACGAGCCATTCCACCTCGACTCCGAGGCGGCGCGGCGGTCCGGTCTTGAAGCAGATGCCGCGGACCAGCGCATCCACCTCGGCTTCGGTGACGGCGGGGCGTGGCTCGGTGTGGCCACGTGCCGAATCGGACATGTGGGGGTCCTCCTGAGATACCTCCATGTCGCCGGCCGGGGCCCTCCGGTCCCGTCCGGCTTCAACTCGTCCACCCAAAACCCTCGCGACGCTCGGCACAAGGGCGCCCGGTGGGGCGTTCCGGGTACGGGAAAACCCCGTTGCATCGCCTCACCAGCATCGCTCACGATGCTCGTACGGGCACGACGGGGAAGATCACGAGGGGAGCCGGTGGGGATGTCGGCGAGGGGAGCCGCGGGGCGCGCGGTCACGGAGCGTACGGGGGTCGTGGCGTGAGCGCGCGCCTGCGCGGCATCGCGCGCGAGACCGAGCAGATCGTGGCGGCCGGGACCTACCGTGCCCCGAGCGGCCGCGAGGTGCGCCTCGCGGCGGCCGTCCGGGCCGCCCGGGACGGGACCCGGACGTACGGGCCGGAGCCGGTGCGGGTTCCGGAGCGGTCCTTCCCGGTCGGGACTCGGATCGAGGTCACCGGGGAGAGCAGCCTGGAGGCCGCGCGCCGGCTCGCGGGAGACGCGGAGCCGGGTGGACAGCGTCGGGAGCCGGCGGTGCTGAACTTCGCCTCCGCCAGGAACCCCGGCGGCGGCTACCTCAACGGCGCGCAGGCTCAGGAGGAGGCGCTGTGCCGTGCCTCCGCGCTCCACACCTGCCTGCTGCGAGCCGCCGAGTACTACGACCACCACCGGAACCACCGTGACCCGTTCTACTCCGACCGGGTGATCCACTCACCCGCGGTGCCCGTCTTCCGCGACGACCGCGGCCGACTCCTCGAGGAGCCGTTCCAGGCGGGCTTCCTCACCTCGCCCGCGCCGAACGCGGGCGTCATCCGCCGGACGGCGCCGGAGCGCGTGGGCGAGGTGCCCGGCGCCCTGGCCGTCCGGGCGGAGCGGGTGCTGGAGACCGCCGTGGCGGGCGGCTACCGGCGGCTGGTGCTGGGCGCCTGGGGCTGCGGGGTCTTCCGCAACGACCCCGCGCAGGTGGCGGCCGCGTTCCGGGCGCTGCTGGAGCCGGGCGGCCGGTTCGCGGGGGCGTTCGAGCACGTGGTGTTCGGGATCCTGGACCGCACGCGCGAGGGCGCGACCCACAGGGCCTTCGAGCAGACGTTCGCGGATCTGGTGGCGGACACGGTGGCGGTCAGCTCCAGCCGTACCGCTCCCGCAGCCGGTGACGCACCAGATTGAACCGCATCCGGTCCAGGGCACAGGCCTCACGGCGCATGCCGTCCTCGTGCAGCCGCAGCACCCGGTCGACGGCGACCCACGAGTCCCGGTCCGACCGGTCCCACGGCCCGCTGCCGATCGGCACCCAGTCCCGGTCCCCGTCGCGCGGCCTGCTCGACAACTGCACGGCGAGGACGGTTCCGGCCGCCTCACGTGCGACGACGAGCACCGGACGGTCCTTGCCCCGGCCGTCGTTCTCCTCATAGGGCACCCAGGTCCAGACGATCTCCCCGGGGTCGGGGTCACCGTCGTGCGCGGGCGAGTATTCCGTGCGCACCCGGCCCACATCGCCGGGCTCGGCCTCGGTGGTGGCGGTGGGGCCGAAGCGCCCCGGGGCTTCCTCAGTGCTGTACTCGGTCACGGGCGTACCGTACGGGATGCCCCAGGGCCGTGATCAACTGCCGTGCGGCACCGGGCCGGTGGTCCGGTGGGCTCAGGTGGTCGACGCGGTGCCGCGCACGCCCAGGCCCATGAGTTCCCGCCCCGAGACCATACCGGCCTCGATCCGTACGAACACCCCGTTCCGCATCGGCATCCAGGAGTCGGGACCGCTCCGCAGCAGCCGCTCGTGCTCGGCGGGGTCGGTCACCACGGCGGCCCGGCCGGTGATCACCACGCTCCAGCCGGCCCGTGTCCCGGCCTGGAAGTCGTCGGCCTCGAAGGCCACCACGACGCCGTCGATCGCGCGCACCAGGTCGGAGTCCCGCGAGGTGCACAGCAGCACGGAGGAGTCCGTGTCCAGGGAGAAGTTGACCGGGAGGACGGCAGGCAGCGCCTGCAGGGTGTACACGACGCGACCCACCGGCACCCTCGCCAGCAGGCGCAGGCACTCCTGGCGATCGAGTGCGCGGAAGCCATCGCTCTGGAACATCAGTCCATCGTCGGCGGCGGAAGCCACCAGGACCAGGGCCGGACGGCCCTGATGAGCAACCGATGCTTGAAAACGGTGCCGGTGGGTACCCCGGGGGCCGGTGGGGCCCGGCAGGGACGGCCGGGCCCTGCCGTACGGCGACGGACGCCGGGCGAGGGGCACTTTCCACCAGGCGACACTGAGGGCATGGCCCGCACCCCCGCCCCTCCCGCCTCCCCGCAGCCCGTGCCCGCCGAGCTCCGTCCCTATCTGGCGGAACAGGTCCACCGCATCCGCACCGTCTGCGGCCCTCACCTGGTGAGCGTCCTCGCGATCGGTTCGGTCGCCCTCGGCGACTACCTGCACGGGCGCAGTGACGTCGACGTCATGGTCGTGGTGGACCCGTCCCTGCCCGGCCGGGCGCTGCACGAGCTGGCCGGGACACTCAGCCACTCCGCGCTGCCGTGTCCCGCGGCCGGGCTGGAACTGGTCGTCCACGCCTCCGACACCGCCGCCGGGACGGGGGAGGGCGGGGCCGGTTACCTGCTGGACCTCAACACCGGCGCGGAGCTGCCGGAGAAGGTGAGTTTCGACCCGGGGGAGTCCGCGGACTTCTGGTACGTCATCGACCGCTCCATCGCCTCCCGGGCCGGACGCCCGCTGTTCGGAGGGCCGGCCCGGGAGGCGGTCGCCGAGCCGCCCCGCACCGCACTGCTCACCGCGCTGCGGGCCTCCGTCCGTGAACACGCCGACGGCGAGGGCCACCTGGCGGACAACAGGGTGCTCAACGGCTGCCGCTCCCTGGTGTTCTGCCGCACCGGCCAGTGGCTTCCCAAGCGCAGGGCGGCGGAGGCGGTCGCCGCCTCCGAGCCGGCCTTCCGGCCCCTCGTCGAAGCCGCGCTGCACAGCTTCGAACGCCCCAGGGCGGCCGCGCTCCCGCTGCCCGCCGGCGATGTGCGCCGCTTCCTGGACCGTGTGGCCGCCCGCGTCGACGAGGCCATGGAGGCGACGGGGTCGCGAAAGCCCCTCGACCACGGCCCACGGGACTGCCTATGATCCCCGTGCGGCATCGCGTGTCGGTCACCGGCAGGGTGAGGCATGGAGGCGCCGCGGATGCCCGTGGAGGCATTGAAACCGTGTCAGTCGAGTTCAACCACACCATCGTCCTGACCCGCGACCGGGAGAAGTCCGCCCGTTTCCTCGCCCGGATCCTGGGGCTGGAGGTCGGCGAACCGGCCGGAATGTTCCTGCCCGTGACGACGGCCAACGGCGTCACGCTGGACTTCGCGACCATCGACGCCGACATTCCCGTGCAGCACTACGCCTTCCTCGTCTCCGAGGACGAGTTCGGCCCGATCCTCGGCCGGCTCGTGGACGCCGGGGTCCCCATCCAGGCAGACCCGCACGGTCGGCACCCACGCCGGATCAACCGCAACGACGGCGGACGCGGCGTGTACTTCCCCGACCCGGCCGGACACGGCCTGGAAGTGATCACCCGTCCCTACGGCAGCGACCCGGCGTCGCCGCTGAACGGCGTCACGGAGGAAGTCCCCGGAGCGCTCTGAGCACAGGTCGGGCCGGGGCGGGCGGATACGCGAGCCGTCTCACCCGCCCCGGCCGCGCGGTTCCCGCCGGTGGGACCCGGCGGAGTCAGCGCCGATACAACCCCACCAGGGTGCCGTCGGCGATCCGAGCCCTGTCCACCGCCTCGTGCACCTGCTCCGCCCGGGGCGCGTCGGGCAGCACACACGGTTCGGCCAGGGCGTAGAGCCGGAAGACGTAGTGGTGCGCGTCGTCCCCGGGCGGCGGGTGCGGCCCGCCCCAGCCGCGCTCCCCGTAGCCGTTGACCAGCGCGGTGCCCCGCGGCGGACTCTGCCCCGCGCCGACGCCGCCGCTGTGCGGGTCGATGCCCACGACGATCCAGTGCACGAACGTCCCCGACGGCGCGTCGGGGTCCTCGCACAGCAGGACCAGCTCCGCCGCGTCGTCCGGCACACCGCTCCAGGCCAGCGGCGGCGAGACGTTCGCCGCCTCGTACGCGTGCCGCCGCGCGATGAACGTGTGGTCGTCGAAGGCGTCACTGCCGATGTCGATACCGGTCATGTGCCCCGGGGTACCCCCTCGTCCCCCGGGCATGCGACCCCGTACCGGCGTGGGAGGTTCGTCGGGCGGAGCGTGCTTCGGACCACCCGCGAGGGGGTACGCGAGAGCCGCGCCGGGGCAGCCGTCCCCGGTGGGGAGACCGGCGCGGAGAGGGGCGTCCGTCATGCTGTTCCGTGATCGGCGGGAAGCCGGCCGGGAACTCGCCGAGAGGCTGCGCGGGATGCGGGACGACGGCGCGCTGCCCGAGGCCGTCGTCCTCGCCCTGCCCCGCGGTGGCATTCCCGTGGCCCACGAGGTCGCCGAGGCGCTCGAGGCGCCGCTCGACGTACTCGTCGTCCGGAAGATCGGCGCCCCCTTCCACCGGGAGGTCGGCGTCGGTGCGATGGCCGGTGACGAGGTGCCCCTGTTCGATCCGTCGACCCTGCGGGCGCTGGGCCTGAGCGAGACCGATCTCGATTCCGTGGTCGAGCGGGAGCGCGTCGAACTGCGACGCCGTGAACAGCTCTACCGCCAGGGTCGGCCCGCCCCCGAGCTGCGGGGACGCACCGTGATCGTCGTCGACGACGGTCTGGCGACCGGTTCCACGGCCCGCGCCGCGCTCCGGTTCGTACGGCGTCAAGCACCCGCCCGGGTCGTGCTGGCCGTCCCGGTCGGTTCCCCGGACAGTGTCGAACGGATGCGCGCCGAGGCCGACGAGGTGGTCTGTCCGCACCGGCCCGCCGGCTTCATGGCCGTGGGCGAGTGGTACGCGGACTTCGACCAGCTGACGGATGAGGACGTGCTGACGGCGCTGCACCGGCGCCAGGGGGCATCCGGTTCGTAGGCGCGACTCGGATGCCGTCGTCTGCTCGCGCCCGCTCGCGTCTGCTCGGACGACGGCATCGGTTCAGACGACCTCGTCCGCGCGGAGGGCGTCGATGTCGGCGGGGGAGTGGCCCAGTTCGGTGAGGATCGCCTCCGTGTGTTCGCCGACGGCCGGTACCGGGTCCATGCGGGGTGGCAGGCCCGCGAGGTCGGCCGGCGGAAGCAGGGCCTGAACGGTCGCTCCGGGCACGGCCACCTCGCGCCAGCGGTCGCGGGCGGCGAGGACCGGGTGGTCGAGGAAGGCGGCGACGTCGTTGACCCCGGCGCAGGCGATGCCGGCGGCCTCCAGCTCCTCCAGCAGTTCCCCGGCGTCGGAGCGGGCGCAGCGCTCGGCGATGACGGCGTCGAGTTCCTCGCGGTGCGCCACCCGGGCGGAGCCGGTGACGAAGCGGGGATCCTCGGCCAGCTCGGGGCGGCCCAGGAACTCCGCGCACAGGGCCGCCCACTCGCGCTCGTTCTGGATGGAGAACAGCACCTCGCGCCCGTCTGCGGCCGGATACGTCCCGTACGGGGCGATCGTGGCGTGCTGGGTACCAAGCCGCGGGGGCTGGGTGCCGCCGTGGCGGGTGTAGTAGGCGGGCTGGCCCATCCACTCGGCGAGCGCCTCGAACAGCGACACCTCCACGGGGTGGACGGTGCCGGTGGTCGCGCGGGTGTACAGCGCGGTGAGGACACCGCTGTACGCGTACATCCCGGCGGCGATGTCGGCCACCGAGATACCGGTCCGGGCGGTGCCGTCCGGTGTTCCGGTCAGCGACACCAGGCCCGTCTGGCACTGCACCAGCAGGTCGTACGCCTTGCGGTCGGCCCAGGGGCCGGTCGTGCCGTAGCCGGAGACGGTGCAGGGGATCAGCCGGGGATGGCGCCGGACGAGCTCGTCGGTGCCCAGACCGAGCCGGCCCGCCGCGCCCGGCGCCAGGTTCTGCACGAACACGTCGGCACCGGCGAGGAGTCGGTGCAGGATCTCCCGGCCCCGCGGATCCTTGAGGTTCAGCGTGAGGGAGTCCTTGGAGCGGTTGAGCCACACGAAGTAGCTGGAGTGGCCGTGGACGGTGGTGTCGTAGCGACCGGCGAAGTCTCCCCCGCCCGGCCGCTCCACCTTGATCACACGGGCGCCGAGGTCGGCGAGCTGACGGGTGGCGTACGGCGCGGCCACGGCCTGTTCCAGACTGACCACTGTGACCCCGGACAGGGGATGTCTCTGCACGTCCACGCCTTTCGCTCACCTCCCCGATTAGTACGGCCGGGGCGAGCGGCCTGTCAACGGCGCCCCTTTCAGTGACCCGTCCCGCCCACACCGCACGCCCCGCCCGCCCGGCTCGGCGGAACGCCGGCGGGCGGCCTGCTGCGGGTGACGACGCGGCTGCCGCGGTCGTCGACGACACGGACCTGGAGCGAGCCGCAGCCGCAGCGGGTCCACACGGTGCTGCCCGCCGCGGTGGTGTGCCGCGACACCAGCCGGAACGGCTCGCCGTCGTCCGGCCATCCGCAGTACGGGCAGATGACGCCGGTCGAGCCGGTCGCGCCAGTGGTTCCGGGCGTGCTGGTCATGATGACTCCTCAGCTCCTCACATCCCCGGGTCCGCGCGTTCTCGAACTCGCGGCTCCCATGACGACATGGCCCGGTCGGCCGTCGTGACACAGCCCAGGGTGCGCCGGAACATCCGTACACGTCCAGGTTGACTTCGTGGACCTGACCGTGAAGCGTGGGCTACATGATTGACCTGCGTCGGCTGCACGTCCTGAGGGCGGTCGCCCACTACGGCACGGTCACGGCGGCTGCCCAGGCCCTGCACTTCACCCCGTCCGCCGCCTCCCAGCAGATCCGCCGGCTCGCCCGCGACCTGGGCGTCGACCTGCTGGAACCGCAGGGGCGCGGGGTACGGCTCTCTCCGGCGGCCGAGAGCCTGCTCGCGCACGCCGACGCCATCCAGGCCCACTGGGAGCAGGCCGAACTGGACCTGCGGGCCGACCGCGGTGCCCCCGCCGGGCTGCTGCGGGTGACCGGATTCCCGGTGGCGATCTCGGTGCTGCTGGCGCCCATGGCGGCCCGGCTGGGCGCGCGTCATCCGCGGCTGGCGGTGCGGATCCTGGAGACGGAGGTGCCGAAGAGCTTCGACCTGCTCTTCGAGGGGGCCACCGATCTGGCGATCGTGGAGGCCACTCCGAGGAACCCGCCGCTCAGCGACGCGCGCTTCGACCAGCGGCCGCTGCTGGACGACCCGTTCGACCTGGTGGTCCCCGAGGGGCATCCGCTGGCCGGGCGGGAGCGGGTCGACCTCGAGGAGGCGGCGCGCGAGCCGTGGATCGCGCCGGTGCCGGAGAGTCCCTGCCGGGCGCATGTGATGTCGGCGTGCGGCGCCGCCGGGTTCACCCCGGACGTCGTCCACCACGCCCTCGACTGGAACGTCACCGCCCACCTCGTCGCGCACGGGCTGGGCGTCGCCCTGATCCCGCGGCTGGCCCAGCCGACCCCGCACCTGCCGGTCACCCGGGTGCGCTGCACGGGCAACCCGCACCGCAAACTGCTGACCTGCACGCGAGGAGGCGGCCACGCCCGCCCGGCGGTCGAGGCCGCCCTGCGGGAACTACGCGAACTGGCGCCGACGGCCGTCGCCTGAAGGCCGTTCGAACAGCCGGACAGGCCCCGGCGGTGCGGAAACAGGTGCGGGGCGCGCGCCGTGTGACGCACGCCCCGTACGGACGGGGACCCGAAGCCGCCCACTCGCCCTTCGCCGAAGGCGTCAGGCCTTTTCCTGCATGGTGCGCCGGGCCGGACTGCCCTGTTCGGCGGCCTTGGGGTCCTTCTCGTCCGCCTTCGCCCGCACGCCCTGGGCGATGCGGGCACCGATCTTCTTGTCGATGTTCGTCCAGTACTCGAAGGCTCGCTCGAGGACGGGTTCGGTCACGCCGTTGAGGAGGTGTCCGACGACGTTGTCGACCAGTCGGTCGCGCGCGGCGTCGTCCATGACCTCGCGCACCAGGGTGCCGGGCTGGCTCCAGTCGTCGTCCTCGGGGTGGGAGACGTAGGCGGTGCGCATGAGGGCCCCGTCGGCCTCCCAGCTGGGCGGAGTGCCGTAGTGCTCGGTGTCGGCCGCGGGACCACCCTTGGAGTTCGGCGCATACACCGGATCGGTCGTCTTCCGGTAGGCCATCGCGCCGTCCTTGGAGTAGCTGTGGACGTCGACGACCGGGGCGTTCACAGGAAGCTGCTGGTAGTTGGCGCCGATCCGGTGGCGGTGGGCGTCGGCGTAGGAGAAGAGCCGGGCCAGCAGCATGCGGTCCGGGCTCGGGCCGATGCCGGGGACCAGGTTGTTGGGCTGGAAGGCCGCCTGCTCGATCTCGGCGTGGTTGTCGGTCGGGTTGCGGTCGAGTGTCATGCGGCCGACCGGGATGAGGGGGTAGTCGCCGTGCGGCCACACCTTGGTCAGGTCGAACGGGTTGAACCGGTAGTCCGCGGCTTCCTCGTACGGCATGATCTGCATGTACAGGGTCCAGCTCGGGTACTCGCCGTCGCGGATGTGCTCGAAGAGGTCCCGCATGTGGTAGTCGGTGTCGGCGGCCGCCATCTGGTCGGCCTCGTGCTGGGTGAAGCACTCGATTCCCTGGTCCGTCTTGAAGTGGTACTTCACCCAGAACTTCTGACCCTCGGAGTTGATCCACATGTACGTGTGGGAGGAGTAGCCGTTCATGTGGCGCCACGTCCGCGGGATACCGCGGTCTCCCATGAGCCAGGCGACCTGGTGAGCGGATTCCGGCGAGAGGGTCCAGAAGTCCCACTGCATGTCGTGGTCGCGCAGGTTGTTGTCCGCCCGGCGCTTCTGCGACCGGATGAAGTGCTGGAACTTCATCGGGTCCTTGACGAAGAACACCGGCGTGTCGTTGCCGACCATGTCGTAGTTGCCCTCGCTGGTGTAGAACTTCACCGCGAAGCCGCGCGGGTCGCGCCAGGTGTCCGGGCTGCCGCGCTCGCCCGCGACGGTCGAGAAGCGGATGAGCAGGTCGGTGCGGGTGCCCGGCTGGAAGACGGCCGCCTTGGTGTAGGCGCTCACGTCGTGCGTCACCTCGAAGTGGCCGAAGGCGCCGCTTCCCTTGGCGTGCGGCTGGCGTTCGGGGATCCGCTCCCGGTTGAACTGCGCCATCTGCTCGATGAGGTAGGCGTCGTGCAGCAGGATCGGCCCCCCGGGACCTACGGTGAGCGAGTGCTCGTCACTCTCCGCCGGGGCGCCGGAGTCCGTCGTGGTGGCAGGTGGGGTGTCTGTCATGGGTCGGCCTTTCGTCGTTCGGTGGCGGTGTGCCGGGTCCCGCGCGACAGGTGACCGGGGCGACCAAGGTCTCTTCGGCCCTGCCCGCAGGCCGTGACACGCCGGCCCCGGGGCTGCTCCTGAGCCCCGGACTGCTCGGTCCCAGTAGGTCGCGTGCCCCGGAGCGGCCACACCAATCCGGCCCGGCGGTGTCCCAGGTGGGTCGAGCCTTCGACCACGGTCCGCGCCGCCCGGGGAAGGAACAGGCGGTACCCCGCCGTGACATCGTCCGTCACCAGTCTCCGCCGCGGGCCGAAGCGCGCAACGTGAGAGGGGCCATGGGAGGGTGCCCCGGAACAGGCGCGCCACGGCCGAAGGGGCCGGAGCCGTCGTCGAGACGGCTCCGGCCCCTTCGGGACGCGGTCGTGCGGGGTGGCTCAGGCGGCGGCCGGTGCGGTGGCGTGGCCGTTGAGGGCGACGATGACCTCGGTCAGCTGCCCGACGACCTCGGCGTCGTCGGCGGGGTGGACCTCGGCGAAACGGGTCACGGAGCCCGGGATCGAGAGCTTGATGTCCTCGATCACCTTGCCGCCCGCGATCCCCAGGGCCTTGCGGGACTCGTCCTGCGCCCAGACGCCGCCGTACTGGCCGAAGGCGGTGCCGATCACGGCGACGGGCTTGTCACCGAGGGCGGCGGCGCCGTACGGGCGGGACAGCCAGTCGATGGCGTTCTTCAGGACGGCCGGCATCGTGCCGTTGTACTCGGGCGTGAAGAGCAGCAGGGCGTCGGCGCTGCCCACGGCCTCGCGCAGCTGCGTGGCGGCGGCGGGGACGCTGCCCTCGACGTCGATGTCCTCGTTGTAGAAGGGGATCTCCGCGAGACCTTCGTAGAGCACCACGTCGGAGCCCTCGGGTGCGAGCTTCACCGCGGCCTCGGCGAGCTGACGGTTGTGCGAACCGGCGCGAAGGCTGCCGACGAGGGCGAGGATGCGGACGGACATGAGAACTCCTGGGGGGTGAAATTCCGGGTGGAACACGGGGGCGGGACATGTGGTGCGACGGCCGGGCGCGACGGCGTGACGAAACATCGCCGCAACAATCCGGACCGAGGTCCGTTTACTTTTCTAGCACCCTAACCGGACCCTGGTCCAGTTTCTTCCCGATGCCTTACTCTGGCTTCATGTCCGCCGTGCCGCCGCCCGCCCCGACACCTCAGGAGCCCGTCGAGCCGCAGGAGTTGCCGCAGCTCGGCGGCGAGATCGACGAGCCCTGCCTGCGAGCCGACGCGGCGCGCAACCGCGCCCGACTGCTGGAGGCCGCCGCTCTCCTCGTCGCCGAACGCGGCGCGGACGGCCTCACCATGGAGGCGGTGGCCGCGGCGGCCCGGGTGGGCAAGGGGACGGTCTTCCGGCGCTTCGGCGACCGCACCGGGCTGCTGTCGGCACTGCTCGACCACTCCGAGAAGAAGTTCCAGGCCGCCTTCCTCGCCGGACCCCCGCCGCTGGGGCCGGGAGCGCCGCCCGCGGAGCGCCTGCGGGCGTTCGGCCTCGCCCTGCTGCGCCGCACGGCCGACGAACTGGAACTGCAGCTCGCCGCCGAACCGTGCGCCGACCGCCGCTTCACCAGCCCGCCCCGCCGCGTGCTGATCCACCATGTGTCGCTGCTGCTGCGCGAGGCCGTCCCCGACGCGGACTGCGAACTCCTCGCCCACACCCTGATGGCGCCGCTCGACCCCGCCCTGGTCCACCACCTGACCCAGCAGCGAGGGATGCCGATGGAGCGGCTGGAAGCCGCGTGGGCGGACCTCGTCGACCGCGTGACGGGTTCCGAGGCCTTCCCCGGCTGACCGGGCCGCTCGCCGCGGCCGCGCAGACCGGAGCGCGCCACCCCGACCGCACGGCCAGGACGTCCTGAACTGAACCGGAATTGCGCTGAGGCGCTCTCAACTCCCCCGCCTGAAGGGCTCGTTCGGGCTTCTGCAAGGATGCGTGGCGTCATGGTGCAGATACCGAACCCACCCGCGCCCGCATCCGTCGCACTGCCGCGCGCCGTGCCCACGAGCGCCGACGTGGCCCGACTGGCCGGCGTCTCGCGCGCGACCGTCTCCTACGTCCTGAACAACGCCGAGGCCGTCCGGATCAGCGAGCCCACCCGCCGCCGCGTCCGCGACGCCGCCAGGGAACTCGGGTACGTGCCGCATGCGGCGGCCCGCAGCTTACGGGCCGGCCACAGCCGTATGGTGCTGATGCCGGCCCCGGCCTTCCCGGTGGGCCCGGTCTACAGCCAGTTCGTCAACGACCTCCAGGTGGGGCTCGGCCGCCTCGATTACACGGTGGTGCAGTACGGCACCGTCGGCGTGCACGACGACGAGGCCGCCCGTGCCTGGGCCGAACTGCGTCCCGTGGCCGTGCTGGTCCCCGGCTCCGGGCTCGGCCCGCGGGGCGTCGCCGTGCTCAAGCGCTCCGGAGCGCGTGCCGTGATCACCCTCGGCCCGGAGTCCGTCGAGGGCGCCCACGCCCTGCTCATGGACCACGACGTCGTCGGCCACAGCGCGGGCGCCCATCTGTTCGACCGCGGTCGGCGCCGCATCGGCGTCGTCGTCCCGCGCGAGCCCGGTCTGGGGGCGTTCTCCGCGCCCCGCCTGGCCGGCGTGCGTGCGGCGCTGCGCGGCACCGACGCGACGGTCACCGAACTGCCCCTCGCCCACGACGAGGGCGCCGCCGCGCGGCTCGCCGCAGGCTGGCGCGACCTCGGCCTCGACGCCGTGTTCACCTACAACGACGAGTACGCGATGCTGCTGATGCGGGCCCTGGACGACGTCGGCGTCCGCATCCCGGAGGAGACGGCCGTGGTCGGCGCCGACAACCTCATGCTGGGCCGACTGCTGCGGCCCCGGCTGACCACCGTCCACCTCGACCTGCCGTCCGGCCGGGAACTCGCCGAACTCGTCGACCGCGCGGTGCGCGATCCCGCCGCCGCACTCGAGGCCCACAAGGTGCTGGGAGCGTCGGTGGTCCAGCGCGAGTCCAGCTGAGGTCTCTTCGCGTGCCGGGCGCCCGCCCGCGCCGCATGCGATGTCCGGTCACATCGTCGGGCGCTCGGGGGAGTCGGACCGTCCGGATGGTGACTAGGATGTTGCCTGCTCAACCAAATGGTACGCGGAAGGACAGCCGGGCTCGCGCTCGCGCGGTGCGCCGGTGACCGATCGGAGAGCCCACACATGCCGTTGCTCGACCCCACGACCTGGCAGCCCCGTCGTCTCGCGGGACCCGACCACACCGTCACGGAGCCCGCCACCGGCGAACAGCTGGCCACCGTCACCCTCGCCACCGGTGAGGACGTCGGGGCCGCCGCCGAAGCGGGCCGCACCGCCCAGACCGAGTGGGCGAAGGCCCCGCACTTCGTCCGTGCCGCGGTGCTCCGCAAGGCCGGCGACCTGTTCGCCGCGCACGCCGGGGAACTGCGGGAATGGCTGGTCCGCGAAGCCGGCAACATCCCCGGCAAGGCCGACTTCGAACTGCACGTGGCCGCCCAGGAGTGCTACGAGGCCGCGGCCCTGGCCTCCCGCCCACCCGGTCAGGTACTGCCCACCGAAGGGCCCCGGCTGTCCTACACCCGACGGGTGCCGGTGGGCGTGGTGGGCGTCATCGCGCCGTTCAACGCGCCGCTGATCCTGTCCATCCGTTCCGTCGCCCCGGCCCTCGCGCTCGGCAACGCGGTCGTCCTGAAGCCGGACCCGCGCACCGCGGTCTGCGGCGGACTGGCGCTCGCCGCGGTGTTCGCCGAGGCGGGGCTGCCCGAGGGACTGCTGCACATCCTGCCGGGCGGCGCGGAGACCGGTCAGGCGCTCGTCGCCGACCCGCGCGTCCCCGTCATCTCCTTCACCGGCTCCACCGGCGCCGGCCGGCACGTCGGGGAGGCCGCTGGCCGTCACCTCAAGCGGGCCCACCTGGAACTCGGCGGCAACTCCGCGCTGATCGTGCTGGAGGACGCCGACCTCGACGCGGTGATCTCCACGGCCGCCTGGGGCTCGTTCTTCCACCAGGGCCAGATCTGCATGACGACCGGACGCCACCTGGTGCACGCCTCGCTCTACGACGAGTACGTCGAACGGCTGGCCGCCAAGGCGGACTCACTCGCCGTCGGCGACCCGCACCGCGACCAGGTCCACCTCGGCCCGCTCATCGACCGTGGACAGCTCGACAAGGTCCACGCCCTGGTCGAGTCCAGCACCGCCGGCGGTGCGAAACTCGCCGCGGGCGGCACCCACGACCGGCTGTTCTACCGGCCCACCGTTCTCGCGGACACCGGCAACGACACCCCCGCGTACACGGAGGAGGTCTTCGGCCCCGTCGCACCCGTACGGTCCTTCAGCGACGCCGACGAGGCCGCCGCCCTGGCCGCCGCGAGCCCCTACGGCCTCTCGCTGGGCATCGTCACCGCCGACACGGCACGCGGCCTGGCCCTGGCGGAGCGGATCCCGACGGGGATCGTGCACATCAACGACCAGACCGTGAACGACGAGGCCGTGGCCCCCTTCGGCGGCGTCGCCGCCTCCGGCACCGGGTCCCGCTTCGGCGGCGATGCCAACCTGGACGCGTTCACCGAGGTGCGCTGGACCACCGTGCGCGGGGACGTCGCGCAGTACCCGTTCTAGAAGGACCCGAGCCGGGGCCGGTCGGTCACTGGCCCCGGCTCGGGCTCCCCGCCTCGCCGCCGGCCTTCGCCTGCTGCTCGGCGATCGACTTGCGGACCTCGTCCATGTCCAGCTTCCGGGCCTGCCCGATGACGTCCGTCAGCGCGGCTTCGGGCAGGGCGCCCGGCTGGGCGAACACGGCCACCTGGTCGCGGACGATCATCAGCGTCGGGATCGACCGGATGTCGAAGGCAGCGGCCAGCTCCGGCTGCGCCTCCGTGTCCACCTTGCCGAACACCAGGTCCGGGTTGTCCTCCGCCGCCTTCTCGTACACAGGGGCGAACTGACGGCACGGCCCGCACCAGGACGCCCAGAAGTCGATGAGAACGAACTCGTTCTCCGTGACCAGCTGGTCGAAGTTCTCCTTGGTGAGCTCCACGGTGCTGCTCATGGTGTTTCCTCTTCCTGACGTCGGGTCGAGCCATCCGCACAACACGGCCGGCCGGGTCACGTATTCCGCGCCCCTACCCATGTGGCCACCACGCACACCACCCACCAGACTGACCCCATGAGGCAAACGGAACCGACAGGACGGACAGGACCGACGGGGTCGACAGGACCGGCGGACCCGGAGCCCATGGACTACGACGTCGTCGTGCTCGGCGCCGGGCCCGTGGGGGAGAACGTCGCCGACCGCACCCGCGCGGCAGGGCTGACCACCGCGATCGTCGAGAGCGAACTGGTCGGCGGCGAGTGCTCCTACTGGGCGTGCATGCCCAGCAAGGCCCTGCTGCGTCCCGTTCTCGCGCGGGCCGACGCCCGCCGCACCCCAGGCCTGAGCCGGTCGGCGCAGGGGCCGCTCGATGTGAGCGCGGTCCTCGCCCACCGGGACGAGTACACCTCGCACTGGAAGGACGACGGTCAGGTCCGGTGGCTGGAGAGCGTCGGCGTCGAACTCCACCGTGGCGTCGGGCGGATCACCGGCCCGCGCACGGTGACCGTCACCGCCGGCGACGGAACGCGGCGCGTCCTCACCGCCCGGCACGCCGTCGCCGTCTGCACGGGCAGCCGCGCGCTGCTGCCCCCGCTGCCCGGACTCGCCGACGTCGCGCCGTGGACGAGCAGGGAGGCCACCAGCGCCAAGGCCGTGCCCGACAGGCTGGTCGTGGTCGGTGGCGGTGTCGTGGCCACCGAGATGGCCACGGCCTGGCAGGCGCTCGGCTCCCGGGTCACGCTCCTGGTACGCGGCAAGGGCCTGCTGTCCCGGATGGAACCCTTCGCCGGAGAGCTGGTCGCCGAGGCGCTCACCGAGGCCGGCGCGGACCTCCGTACCGGTACCTCCGCCGCCTCGGTGACCAGGGAGAACGGCGCCGTCGTGGTCATCACCGAAACGGGGGAACGGATCGAGGCCGACGAGATCCTCTTCGCCACCGGCCGCGCCCCGCGCACCGACGACATCGGCCTGGAGACCGTCGGTCTGGAACCCGGATCCTGGCTCTCCGTGGACGACAGCCTCCGAGTGACCGGCCAGGACTGGCTCTACGCGGTCGGCGACGTCAACCGGCGTGCCCTGCTCACCCATCAGGGCAAGTACCAGGCCCGTATCGCGGGCGCCGCCATCGCCGCGCGCGCCGCCGGGGGGCCCGTCGCCGCGGAGGCGTGGGGCGCGCACGCCGCCACCGCCGACCACGACGCCGTACCCCAGGTGGTGTTCACCGACCCGGAGGCGGGCTCGGTCGGCCTCTCCCTGGCCGAGGCGGAACGGGCGGGACACCGCGTCCGCGCCGTCGACCTCGACCTGTCCTCGGTCGCCGGCGCCGGTCTGTACGGGGAGGGGTACAAGGGCCGCGCCCGCATGGTCGTCGACCTCGAGAGCGAGACCCTGCGCGGCGTCACCTTCGTCGGCCCCGGCGTGGGCGAACTGGTCCACTCGGCGACCGTCGCGGTCGCCGCCCAGGTCCCGGTCGCCCGCCTGTGGCACGCGGTCCCGTCGTACCCGACGATCAGCGAGGCATGGCTCCGACTGCTGGAGGCATACCGGGACAGCACCTGAGCCACCGGGAGAGCGGGCCACGGGCGGGCGACCGGGCCTTACGGCAGTTCGAAGCCCAGGGCCCGCGCGGCCGCCTCCGGCGTGGGCTGCGACCAGCGCTCCACCACCGCCTGGTGGGACGAGAGCGAGCGGGGCTCGGCCCGGTCGAGATAGAGCGTGCCGTCGAGGTGGTCCGTCTCGTGCTGGACGATCCGCGCGGGCCAGCCGCTGAACACCTCGTCCACCGCCCGCCCGTGCTCGTCCTGCCCGGTCAGCCGCACCTCGGCGTGCCGCGCCACCACCGCCTGGTAGCCGGGCACGCTCAAGCAGCCCTCGAAGAACGCCGCCCGCCCGCCGCCGACCGGCGCGTAGACCGGGTTGACCAGCACCCGGAAGGGCTGCCGTACCCGGCCGCGCGCCAGCCGCACCTCGTCCGGGACGGGAGCCGGATCCTCGATCACCGCGATCCGCAGCCCCACCCCCACCTGCGGCGCGGCCAGGCCGACCCCCGGCGCGGCGTGCATGGTGACCCGCAACGCCCCGACGAACCGCGCCAGCAGCGCGGGGTCCAACTGGCCGTCGAAGGGCTCGGACGCCTGCCGCAGAACCGGATCACCGGCCGCGACGATGGGCAACGGCCCTTCACCGGCGAGGAGTTGCTCGACGCGCTCCGCAAGGGGCGCACGATCGTTCGGAGTTCCCATCGGGCCAGGATGACACGTGCCCACGACATCTCCGTTTCGGCGAGTGATGCGGGTCACAGCCGTCGCCCGGGAACCCGCGGCCCCGCCGCCCCGACCACTGGAGCAGCACCACGGCCGCCAAGACGCCCCGGGAGAAGCCCACCGATGACCACCGCTCCCTCGACCACCACGGACGAGGCCCCCCAGCCCCCCGCCCCCGCACGGTCCGGATCCGCCTGGACCACCCTGCGCCCCCTGATCCTGCGCCTGCACTTCTACCCGGGCGTGGTGGTGGCGCCGTACCTCCTCGTCCCGCTGCTGGCGGTGGTCGCCGTACTGGGCTACTTCGTCCCGCTGCTCGGCATCCCGCCGGCCGCCTTCCTCGCCGTCGACTCGTCCTCGGGGAGATCGCGCACAGGCGGGGCGACGGACGTACGGGGGAGACGAACGCACCGGAACGGCACGGACGCCGTAACCGGGACGCGGCGGGACCGCGCGGGCCGGTGCCGGTCTCCCTCCGGGAGGAGCCGGGCACCGGCCCGCGCGACTGCCGTCCTCTACGCGTGGTCGAACTCCCGGTCGAGCCCATCGTCGAACTCGCCCGCCAGCGCGGCGGCGATCCGCAGGTGGGACTCCGCCTCCTCGTTCCGCCCCTGCCGTTCGAGGGTGCGGCCGAGCATCAGCCGGGCGTAGTGCTCCACCGGGTCGCGCTCCACGATGACCCGCAGCTCGGCCTCGGCGCGGCGCAGCTGGGCCGAGTGGTAGTAGGAGCGCGCCAGCAGCAGCCGCGGCCCGGTCTGCTCCGGCACCTCCTCGACCAGCCCGCTCAGGACGCGCGCCGCGGCGGCGTAGTCCTTGGCGTCGAAGAACAGCCCGGCGCGCTCCCAGCGCTCGGCCGGGGTTCCGTGGTCGTAGTAGTACATGGTGTCCACTCGTGACCTCCTTCGACGCCGACAACGGAGCTGGTTGATTGAATATTCCACTACTGGCGGGGGTGGCGGAGCGGGAAGCGACGGAGTGGCTCACCGGAGTGACTCACCGCCCCCCTCGAAGCTAGGTTGTGCCCATGAGCAATCTCGAGCGGGAAGCCGTTCCGTCCCTGTGCGGCGGCCGCGGCTTCGTGGTGGCGGAGCCGGTACGGGAACTCCTCAGCCCCCGGCAGGTCAAGCTCGGCGAGTCCACGGAGGTCCGGCGGCTGCTGCCCAACCTGGGGCGGCGCATGATCGGCGCGTGGTGCTTCGTCGACCACTACGGTCCGGACGACATCGCCGACGAGCCCGGCATGCAGGTGCCGCCGCACCCGCACATGGGCCTGCAGACGGTGAGTTGGCTGCACGAGGGCGAGGTCCTGCACCGTGACTCCACGGGCAGCCTCCAGATGATCCGCCCGCGCGAACTGGGCCTGATGACGTCCGGCAGGGCGATCAGCCACTCCGAGGAGAGCCCCCGCTCGCACGCCCGCTTCCTGCACGGCGCCCAGTTGTGGGTCGCCCTCCCGGACGGCCACCGCCACACCGACCCGCGCTTCGAGCACCACGCCGACCTCCCGGTCGTCACGGCGCAGGGGGTCGAGGCCACACTCATCCTCGGCGACCTGGACGGCGCCACGTCCCCGGGCACGGCGTACACCCCGATCGTCGGCGCCGACCTGGCCCTGTCGAACGGCGCGGACGTCCGGCTGCCCCTGGAGCGTGACTTCGAGTACGCGGTCCTCGCCATGTCCGGCGAGGTCCACGTGGACGGCGTACCGGTGCTCCCGGGCTCGATGCTCTACCTCGGCTGCGGCCGCGACGAACTCCCCCTGCGCGCCGAGTCCGACGCGGCGCTGATGCTCCTGGGCGGCGAGCCGTTCGAGGAGGAACTGGTCATGTTCTGGAACTGGATCGGCCGGACCCAGGAAGAGATCGAACAGGCCCGCCGGGACTGGATGACCGGTACCCGCTTCGGCGAGGTGAAGGGCTACGACGGCGCCCCGCTGCCCGCTCCGGAGCTCCCGCCGGTGCCGCTGAAGCCGCGGGGAAGGGTGCGTTGACCTGCGGAAACGGCTAATTGGTTGGTGACGGACGGGCGACTCGCCGTCGTGCGTTGTCTCCCGTCCCTCCATCGCGTGCGGGAGGGCGGCTGGACGTGCTGTGGGCCCCCTGTGCGGGGTCAGGCGATTCCACGGTGTGTCCCTCTGTGGGGAGCTGTGGCAGGACTCTTGCTCACCCTTTGCTAACCCTACTGACGAGTCATCACATGTCGGCGGAGGTTCGTCTCGTACCTTCGCGGCGGTGTAGTGGTCATCGCCGCTTGGGTGACCACCGCACGGATGTTGACCCGGCGGGTGGCTGAGTCACACTCCGGTGCGGGAACTCGGTACTCGGCCTGTCGGTTTGTGGGAATTCGACAAGGCGGGAGTGGTTGTAGG
>NZ_JBFAKH010000029.1:0-94104 GCF_040655635.1 Streptomyces sp. NPDC050388 | reverse complement strand
GGTTGATAGGCCGGATCTGGAAGCCCAGTAATGGGTGGAGGTGACCGGTACTAATAGGCCGAGGGCTTGTCCTCAGTTGCTCGCGTCCACTGTGTTAGTTCTGAGACAACGACCGTTGTCGGCTTTGAGCGGAACACAATAGAAGAGTGTGCTTGTTCGCTCGAAACCATTAGGGTTTCGGTGGTCATAGCGTAGGGGAAACGCCCGGTTACATTCCGAACCCGGAAGCTAAGCCTTACAGCGCCGATGGTACTGCAGGGGGGACCCTGTGGGAGAGTAGGACGCCGCCGAACAATCTTTGGAAGGACCCTTGGTCCCAGCGTTCAGCTGGGACCAAGGGTCCTTTTTTATTTCTGGAGCGCGCCGGAGGTCCGGCTGCGTGAGAATGCTTGCGGTACCGAAGACAGGAGTCACCCATGTCCACCAACTCTCCCGACGATCGACCGGAGCGCGACCAGCGGCGACGGGACAATGGGGACCGTTCGGACCGTGGCGGTCAGCGAGGAGGCCCGCGTCGGTCCAGTGACCATCACCGCGGGGACCGCAGGGACGGAGACCGCGACCGCGGGTTCCGTCGGGACGACCGTGGTGGCAGCCGACCGGAGCGCGGTGGTTTCCGAGGCCGGGATGACAGCCGTGGTGGTGAGCGGGGCGGTTACCGCAGTCGGGACGACCGCCGTGACGGTGACCGCGAGCGTTCCGGCTTCCGCCGCGACGACGACCGGGGTTACGGGCGACGAGACGACCGGCGTGATGACCGGCGGGGTGACGAGCGGGGCGAGCGGGGCGCTTTCCGAGGCCGTGACGACAGCCATGGCGGTGACCGCGGAGGTTACCGGGGCCGCGAGGACAGTCGCGGTGCCGACCGGGGCGGTTTCCGCGGGCGTGACGATCGTGGTGGCTTCCGTCGGGACGACCGTGACGACCGGGACCGTGGTGGTTTCCGAGGCCGGGATGACAGCCGTGGTGGTGAGCGGGGCGGTTACCGCAGTCGGGACGACCGCCGTGACGGTGACCGCGAGCGTTCCGGCTTCCGCCGCGACGACGACCGGGGTTACGGGCGACGAGACGACCGGCGTGATGACCGGCGGGGTGACGAGCGGGGCGAGCGGGGCGCTTTCCGAGGCCGTGACGACAGCCATGGCGGTGACCGCGGAGGTTACCGGGGCCGCGAGGACAGTCGCGGTGCCGACCGGGGCGGTTTCCGCGGGCGTGACGATCGTGGTGGCTTCCGTCGGGACGACCGGGATCACCGCGATCGTGGTGGCTTCCGTCGGGACGACCGTGACGACCGGGACCGTGGTGGCTTCCGTCGGGACGACCGTGACGACCGGGACCGTGGTGGCTTCCGTCGGGACGACCGTGGTGATCGGGGCGGTTTCCGTCGGGACGACAGCCGTGGTGGTGATCGGGGCGGTTTCCGGGGCCGCGAGGGCCGAGACCGTGACGACCGTGGGCGTGGGCCGCGTCGGGATGACCGGGGTGGGCGACCGGGCGGGTTCCGCGGGCGCGACGACCGGCACGGAGGCGGCCGGTTCCGTGAGGAGCGCGACCGGGACCGCGAGCCCATCAAGCGGCTGCCGATCCCCGAGGACGTCACGGGTGAGGAGATCGACAAGGACGTACGGCAGGAGCTGCAGAGCCTGCCCAAGACCCTCGCGGAGGATGTCGCCAAGAACCTGGTGATGGTCGCCCGGCTGCTCGACGAGGACCCCGGGGCTGCCTACGACTACTCCAGGGTGGCTCTGCGACTGGCGTCGCGTGTCGCCGCCGTACGGGAAGCCGCAGGCTTCGCCGCCTACGCCAACCAGAAGTACTCCGAGGCGCTTGCCGAGTTCCGGGCGGCGCGGCGGATGACCGGGACCGCGGAGCTGTGGCCTCTCATGGCCGACTGCGAACGTGGGATCGGACGGCCGGAGAAGGCACTGGACATGGCCGGTGCTCCCGAAGTGCAGAAGCTCGACAAGGCCGGGCAGGTCGAGATGCGGCTCGTCGCGGCCGGCGCTCGGCGTGACATGGGGCAGCTGGACGCCGCCATCGTGACGCTGCAGAGCTCCGAGCTCGCGTCCCACTCCGTGCAGCCGTGGACCGCGCGGCTGAGGTACGCGTACGCCGATGCACTTCTCGCCGCCGGACGGGCCGGTGAGGCACGGGAGTGGTTCGCGAAGGCCGTGGAGGCCGACCGGGACGGCGGCACGGACGCTTCGGACCGGCTGGCCGAACTGGACGGTGTGGAGTTCACGGACGCGCTCGACGACGAGAGTGACGACACCGACGCCGACTCCGACGCCTCGGAGGGCAGGGACGAGAGCGACGTCGACAAGGATTGACGGCTCCGGCCCGTGAAGCAGGACGAAGGGGTGGGATTTCCGGTTCACCCGACCGGGAATCCCACCCCTTCCTGCTTTCCGCGTTTTCTGCGCCACTTGTCAGAACGCGCGCAGTACCAGTCCCGACGCCGGCTTGGGCCCGAAGGACGTCGACTTGCGGGGCATCGTCACGCCCTGGCGGGCGAGGTCGCGGACGACCTCCTCGCGGACCGGGTGCAGCAGTACCGCCGTACCGCCGTCGCGCTCCGCCTTCGCGACGGTCGCGGCCGTGTCGTGGATGTAGGCGATATGGGTGGGGGAGTCCTCGGGGATGCGCCACACCTGCTTCAGGAGCGTGGAGTGCAGGACGGTGGCGTCCAGGGTGCGCCAGGCCGCCGGGCGGTCGCCGGGGACGGTGCGGGCCAGCAGGTCAGGGTCCGGGCGGTCGACGAGGTGGAAGGTGCCGTCACCGGCCAGCAGGAAGGCGTTGCCCGCACCGGCCGCCTCGGCCAGTACCTCCATGGCGTCCGACAACGGGGCGTCCACGCGGCGGACCCGGAACAGACCGTCGAGGGCGGCCAACGCGTCCGCGACGGGCAGGCCGTGCAGCAGGCGATGGATCGCGCGGACCCGCAGCGGGTACCGGGCCGTGTCGACCAGGAGCACCAGGCCGTCGTCCCAGGGACTGGGGGAGGGGTGCTCCGCGCGGAGCCGGCGGTAGGTCGCCCAGCGGTGGTGGCCGTCGGCGATGAGGGCCTGCTGGCCGGCCAGGTCGGTCCGGACCGTGGCCAGGTCGGCGGGGTCGGTGAGGGACCACAGTCGATGACAGAAGCCGTCCTCCGTGGTGGTCGTGAGGAGGGAAGAGGTCCTGGCCGTGCGCTCGATCAGGTCGGCGGTGGCATCGGTCGAGCCGTCGCCGGGATAGCTCAGCAACAGGGGCTCGAGGTTCGCGGACGTGGCCAGCATCAGGGCCGCGCGGTCGGCGACGACGTGCGGCATGACGTCCTCGTGCGGCAGGACCAGCCGCTCGTCGGGGTCCGAGACGCGCAGGGCGCCGATGATCCCGCGTTGCAGCACGCCGTTGCCGTCGCGTTGTTCGTAGACGTACAGGCAGGGTTCGGGGTCCGTGGCCAGGACGCCCTCGGCACGCCAGCGGTTCAGGGTGTCGGCGGCCTGGGCGTTGCGGGCCTCGGGGGTGTCGGCCTCGGGCAGGATCAGCCGGACGATGTTGTAGGGGTCGGCGGACTGCAGGTGGTGCAGGCCGTCGGGGCGGACGACGACGTCGTACGGCGGGGATGTCACGGCGGCCAGGCTGCCGACCCGGTCGGGATCGTAGCGAAGGCCTTGGAACGGGGTGAGTTCCAGGCCTCGGCGCGCCTTTGCTTCCGAGGGACCTGCAGTCTTCATCAGGGCATCGTACGGGGCCGGTGACATGAGGGATGATCGGGGGAAAGCCGTCGAACGAGGAGCGATGCGAAATGAGCCGGAGCGTCAGGACGAGGCCCGGGGACAGTGGGCAGGCCCTGAGCGAGGCGTACGACACGGCGCTGCTCGACCTCGACGGTGTGGTGTACGCGGGTGGGGAGGCGATCGTCCATGCGGTCGACTCGCTGGCCACGGCCCGCGAGGGGGGCATGCACCTGGCGTACGTGACGAACAACGCCCTGCGCACTCCGGACACGGTGGCCGCGCATCTGACGGAGCTGGGGATACCGACGGATGCCGGGGACGTGATCACATCGGCGCAGGCGGTCGCGCGGCTGATCAGCGAGCAGGTGCCGCAGGGGGCCAGGGTGCTGGTGATCGGAGGCGAGGGCCTGCGGGTGGCGCTGGGTGAGCGCGGCCTGGTGCCCGTGGAATCGGCGGACGACGATCCGGTCGCGGTGGCACAGGGGTACGGCGGGCCGGACTTCCCGTGGGGCCGGTTCGGGGAGGCGAGTTACGCGATCGCGCGTGGGGTGCCGTGGTTCGCGTCCAACACGGATCTGACGATCCCCAGCGGGCGGGGCATCGCCCCGGGCAACGGCGCGGCGGTGGAGGTCGTGCGCATCGCCACGGGTGCCGAGCCGCAGGTGGCGGGCAAGCCGCTGCCGCCGATGCACCGGGAGACGATTCTGCGTACGGGCGCCGAACGGCCCCTGGTGGTGGGAGACCGGTTGGACACGGACATCGAGGGCGCGTTCAACGGTGGGGTGGATTCGCTGTTGGTGCTGACCGGGGTGACCGACGGGGCGCAGCTGCTGGCCGCGCCGCCGCAGCACCGGCCGACCTACGTCGACGCCGACCTGCGCGGGATGCTCACCGGACAGCCGGAGGTGACCGCGGCGGACAGCACCGGCGGATTCCGGTGCGGTGGCTGGACGGCGGCAGCGGACGGCGGGGCCCTGGTGCTGGACGGGGACGGCGCAGCTCTGGACGGGCTGCGGGCGTTGTGCGCGGCGGCGTGGACAGCGGCGGGCGACGGCGTGTGCGCGTTGGACGGAGCGAAGGCACTGGCCCGGCTGGGTTTGTGAGGCACCCTCGATTTCAGAACCTCAGCACCTCAGGACCGTGATCGCTTGGGAGGGTAGGCTAACCTAACTGCGTGTTGGTCGACAGCCCTCCCGAACCGCGCGCGGACATCGCCCCCGCGCCCCCGAACCGCCGGGCGATGCTACGCGTCCTCGGTCTGTTCCTCTCCGCCGCGATCCTGGTGGTCATCGCCCTGGCGAGTATCGCGATCGGGGCGAAGGACCTGTCCCTGGACCAGGTCTGGCACGGCTTGTTCGAGGAAACGGGCACCTACGGTGATGTCGTCGTCGCCGACCGGCTGTCACGGACCCTGCTCGGCGCGCTGGTCGGCGCCGCGCTCGGCCTGGCGGGGGCGGTGCTGCAGGCGCTCACCCGCAATCCGCTCGCCGATCCGGGACTGCTCGGCATCAACGCGGGCGCGTCGGCGGCGGTCGTCACGGCCATCACCTTCTTCGGCGTCACGTCGCTGTCGGGCTATGTGTGGTTCGCGTTCTGCGGGGCGGCCGCGGTCGGTGCCCTGGTGTGGTTCCTCGGCGGCAGCCGGGGCGCGACCCCGGTGCGCCTGGTGCTGGCCGGCACCGCGATCTCCGCGGCGCTGTTCGGCTACCTCCAGGCAGTGATGATCCTGGACGAGGCGGCCCTGGGGAGGATGCGCTTCTGGACGGTCGGGTCGCTGTCCTCGGCGAGCGGCTCGGTCATCCGGCAGGTACTGCCGTTCCTGCTGGTCGGGTTCGTGCTGGCGCTGCTGCTCGCCCGGCCGCTGAACGCCATGGCCATGGGTGACGACACCGCCAGGGCCCTCGGCGCCGACCTGAACCGCACGCGGGCGCTGGCCATGCTCGCCGCGACCGTGCTGTGCGGGGCCGCGACGGCCGCCTGCGGGCCGATCGTCTTCGTGGGTCTGATGGTGCCGCACGTCGTGCGCTCGTTCACCGGACCCGACCTGCGCTGGATCCTGCCGTACGCGGCTGTCCTGTCGCCGGTGCTGCTGCTCGGCGCCGATGTCCTCGGCCGTGTGCTGGCCCGGCCCGCGGAACTCCAGGTCGGCATCGTCACCGCGATCATCGGCGGCCCGGTCTTCATCTTTCTCGTACGACGGCGGAGGACGGCCCAGCTGTGAAGACCAACCGTGCTGTGCGGACACCGGGCGGCCTCTCGTTCCGGGTGGACGTGCGGGCTCTCGTCGTCGCCGTCCTGCTCCTGCTCGTGGCGCTCACCGCGAGCGTGGTGCTGATCGGCACCGGCGACTTCCCGATACCGGCCGCCGACGTGATCCGGACCCTGCTGGGCGAGGGCGACCCGGGCCAGGAGTTCATCGTCACCGAACTGCGGCTGCCCCGGGTACTGGTCGGACTGCTGGTCGGCGTCTCGCTCGGGCTCGGCGGCGCGCTGTTCCAGTCCATCTCCCGTAATCCCCTGGGCAGTCCGGACGTCCTCGGCCTCGGCCAGGGCGCCACGGCCGGCGCGCTCGTGGTGATCGTGCTGTTCTCCGGGACCGCCAACCAGGTCGCCGTCGGTGCGCTGATCGGCGGACTGGTGACCGGGTTCGCCATCTATGTGCTCGCCTGGAAGCGGGGCGTGCACGGATACCGGCTGGTCCTGGTCGGCATCGGTGTCTCCGCGATCGTCACCGCGGTCAACGGCTATCTGCTCACCAAGTCCGACATCGTCGACGCGGCCCGTGCGGTGGTGTGGATGACCGGCTCCCTCGACGGCCGTGACTGGGACCAGGTCTGGCCCCTGCTCGCGCTGTGCGTCGTCCTCGTACCGCTGGTCCTCGCCAACTCCCGCGGGCTCAGGATGATGGAGATGGGCGACGACATCTCGTACGCCCTCGGGGTCCGGGTGGAGCGCGTACGGCTGCTGCTGATGCTGTCCGCCGTACTGCTCACCGCGTCCGCGACCGCCGCCTCCGGGCCGGTCGGCTTCGTCGCGCTCACCGCGCCGCAGCTCGCCCGGCGCCTGACCCGTTCGCCCGGACCCAACCTGGTGGCGTCGATGTGCATGGGCGCCGCCCTGCTGGTGAGCGCCGACTGGATCTCGCAGCGGGCCTTCGGCGCCGAGCAGTTGCCCGTGGGCGTGGTCACCGGAGTGCTCGGCGGCGTCTACCTGCTGTGGCTGCTGGTCACCGAGCGCAGGGCGGGCCGGATATGAACGCCGGGAGCGCCAGGAACTCCACCACCACCGCCGGCGGCGGACGGAACAACCGAAGGAGCACCGTGAACCGACTGTCCGCAGAGGACGTCACCCTCGCCTACGACCAGCGGGTCATCGCCGAGCAGTTGTCGGTGGAGATACCGGACAACTCCTTCACCGTGATCGTCGGCCCGAACGCCTGCGGCAAGTCGACGCTGCTGCGGGCGCTGTCGCGCATGCTGAAGCCCAGTCAGGGGCGGGTGCTGCTGGACGGTCAGGTCATCCAGTCGATGCCCGCGAAGAAGGTCGCCCGCACCCTCGGACTGCTGCCCCAGTCGTCGATCGCGCCCGACGGGATCACCGTCGCCGACCTGGTGGGCCGGGGCCGGTACCCGCACCAGGGCATCCTGCGCCAGTGGTCGGCCGAGGACGAGCGGGTCGTCCAGGAGTCGATGGCCCGGACCGGCATCGCGGACCTCGGCGAACGCCATGTCGACGAACTCTCCGGCGGGCAGCGCCAGCGCGTGTGGATCGCCATGGCGCTCGCTCAGGAGACCCCGCTGCTGCTCCTCGACGAGCCGACGACCTACCTGGACATCCAGCACCAGATCGACGTGCTCGACCTGTGCGCGGAACTGCACGAGGAGCAGGGACGCACCCTCGTCGCCGTCCTGCACGACCTCAACCACGCCGCCCGGTACGCCACCCACCTCATCGCCCTGCGCGGAGGGAAGGTCATCGCGCGGGGCGCGCCGAAGGAGATCGTCACCGCCGGACTGGTCGAGCAGGTCTTCGGGCTGAGCTGCCAGGTCATCGACGACCCCGAGACGGGAACGCCCCTGATCGTGCCGGCGGCCCGCAAGGCGCGGGTCGCGGCCGGAGCCGGGCGCACCGCGGACCGGCAGGAGAAGGTGGGCGTCAGAGAAGCTTCCTGAGGTGGAACAGGTCGCGCAGACCCGCCTCCAGTCTCACCCGGCCCGAAGCCCAGGCCCTGGCGAAGTGCAGTTCGCCGTCGACCAGGGCCAGCAGGTCGTCCCCCTTTATGGCTAGCCTGAGCTGGGCCTTCTCGCGCGTAGGGCCCTCGAGGGTGTCGTGCACCTCGATCCGTCCGCCGGTGAGGCGGCCGACGAAGGTCACGTCCAGGTCGGTGATGTGACAGCTGACGGAGCGGTCCATCGCCGCCGCCGCGCGGACGTCGCCCTCGGCGTGCCGCATGCTGTCCGAGAGTCTGGTGAGTGCGGCGCGGCACTCCTCGATCGTGGCCATCGCGGACGACGGTACCCCAGTGGTTCGCGGTAGCGTCGGGGCATGAACGACGCAGTACCCCAGCCGGGGGGCGCGCAGCAGCCGCTCCCGCGGGTGGAGCACGCCGTACCACCGGTCGAGGATGCCCCCGCCGCCCCCGCACCCCTGAACGTGCCCCGCACCCCCACCGGGAACGCCGAGGTGGACGCGTGCCTGGAGCGGCTGGCCGACGCCGACCACCTCACCACGGACGGCCATGTCGAGGTGTACGAAGATGTGCACCGGGGGCTGCGTGACGCGCTCACCGCGCTCGACGCCCGTCCGGGGCCTCCGGCTCCCGCCCGTCACCCGACCACCACCCTTCAACGAGGCCCTTCGGGCCACGAGTCCCATTCGCCGCACCGACAGGGGAGCTGAACCGAACGTGGCAGGAGTCGCACGCCGCCGTCTCGACGCGGAGCTGGTCCGCCGGAAGCTCGCGCGCTCGCGGGAACACGCCGGCCAGCTGATCGCCGCCGGGCGGGTCAGTGTCGGAAAGACCGTCGCGACCAAGCCCGCCACGCAGGTGGAGACCGCCGCCGCGATCCTCGTCGCCGAGGACGCCGGCGACCCGGACTACGTGTCGCGCGGCGGCCACAAGCTCGCCGGCGCCCTCGAGGCCTTCGTGCCCGCAGGGCTGGTCGTCGAGGGGCGGCGGGCGCTGGACGCCGGCGCCTCGACCGGGGGCTTCACCGACGTCCTGCTGCGGGCCGGGGCCGCGCACGTGGTCGCCGTGGACGTCGGATACGGACAACTCGCGTGGTCTCTCCGAAACGATGAACGCGTCACCGTCAAGGACCGTACGAACGTACGGGAGTTGACGCTCGAAGCAATCGATGGGGAGCCTGTGGATCTTGTCGTGGGGGATCTTTCCTTCATCCCGCTCGGACTGGTCCTGCCCGCCCTGACACGGTGCGCCCGGCCGGACGCCGATCTGGTGATGATGGTCAAGCCGCAGTTCGAGGTGGGCAAGGAGCGGCTGGGCAGCGGCGGAGTCGTACGCAGTCCGCAACTGCGCGCCGACGCCGTGCGGGGGGTGGCCGCCAAGGCCTGGGAGCTGGGACTGGGGGCGAAGGGCGTGACGGCGAGTCCGCTGCCCGGACCCTCGGGGAATGTCGAATACTTTCTGTGGCTGCGGGCCGGGGCTCCGGAACTGGACCCGGCCGACGTTGACCGTGCAGTGGCGGAGGGGCCGCGTTGACACCGAATCGAGTTCGTACCGTTTTCCTGCTCGTCCACACCGGCCGCCCCGCGGCCATCCGCAGTGCGGAACTCGTGGTCAAGGGGTTGCTGCGTTCCGGGCTCGGGGTGCGGGTGCTGGAGACCGAGGCACAGGACCTGCCGCTGCCGGACGAGGTGGAGACCGTCAAGGAGGCCACGCCCGAGTGCCTCGACGGTTGCGAACTGCTGATCGTGCTGGGCGGTGACGGCACGCTGCTGCGCGGCGCGGAGTTCGCCCGCGCCTCGGGGGTGCCGATGCTCGGCGTGAACCTCGGCAGCGTCGGATTCCTCGCCGAGGCCGAGCGGGACGACCTCGACAAGGTCGTCGACCGGGTGGTGAGCAAGGCGTACGAGGTCGAGGAACGGATGACCGTCGATGTCGTCGTGCACCGGAACGGCACCATCGTGCACACGGACTGGGCGCTGAACGAGGCAGCCGTGCAGAAGGTGTCCGCCGAGCGGATGCTGGAGGTCGTGCTGGAGATCGACGGGCGGCCGGTGACCGGGTTCGGCTGCGACGGGATCGTGTGCGCCACCCCGACCGGATCCACCGCGTACGCGTTCTCCGCGGGCGGGCCCGTGGTGTGGCCGGAGGTCGAGGCGCTGCTGATGGTGCCGATCAGCGCGCACGCGCTGTTCGCCAAGCCGTTGGTGACCTCGCCGGACTCGGTGCTGGCCGTGGAGGTCCTGCCGCACGTTCCGCCGGGTGTGCTCTGGTGCGACGGGCGGCGGACCCTGGAGCTGCCGCCCGGGGCGCGGGTCGAGGTGCGGCGCGGCGCGGTGCCGGTACGACTCGCCCGGTTGCACCACGCCTCGTTCACGGACCGGCTGGTCGCGAAGTTCGCCCTGCCGGTCTCGGGGTGGCGGGGAGCTCCGCACTAGGGCCTGCCCGGCGGATCAGGTCGCAGGAAAGCGGCGGTGTCTTGTCGGTGCGGGTGAGCGGGGTCCGGTGTGTTCCCCTTGCTCGAAGAGCCCGGGGGAGGGCGTGTCGGACCCCGCGTCTGCGGCATGATCCGCCGGACGGGCCCCGGGGCCTGCCGTGAGGCGGTGCGTGGCCGGGTCCACCGGGGCGGGATTCCCACTCACGGGTGACGACCTGCCACGATCCCGGACGGGCGGGGGGCGGCGTCGCACAGCGCGAGGAAAACCTCGTAAGGTCTGGGACGTGTTGGAGGAGATGCGGATACGGTCGCTCGGAGTCATCGACGACGCCGTGGTCGAGCTGTCACCAGGCTTCACCGCCGTCACCGGTGAGACGGGCGCGGGCAAGACCATGGTGGTCACCAGCCTCGGGCTGCTGCTGGGTGGAAGGGCGGACGCGGCGCTGGTGCGGATCGGTGCCAGGAACGCGGTCGTCGAGGGGCGGATCGCCGTGCCCGAGGACGCCGCGGCCGTGGTACGGGCCGAGGAGGCCGGGGCCGAGCTCGACGACGGAGCGCTGCTGATCAGCCGGACCGTCTCCGCCGAGGGGCGCTCACGGGCGCACCTGGGCGGGCGGAGCGTGCCCGTGGGGCTGCTCGCCGAACTCGCCGACGACCTGGTGGCCGTGCACGGGCAGACCGACCAGCAGGGGCTGCTGAAGCAGTCCCGGCAGCGGCAGGCGCTCGACCGGTACGCGGGCGACGCGGTCGCCGGTCCGCTCGCCAAGTACACCGGGGCGTACAAGCGGCTGCGGGCCGTCGCCGCGGAGCTCGAACAGATCACCACGCGCGCGCGCGAGCGGGCCCAGGAGGCCGACATGCTGCGCTTCGGGCTCGACGAGATCGCCGCTGTGGAGCCCCGCGCCGGTGAGGACGTGGAGCTGGCCGAGGAGGCCGAGCGGCTCGGTCACGCCGAGGCCCTGGCGTCCGCCGCGCACGCCGCGCACACCGCCCTCGCCGGCAACCCGGAGGACCCCGAGGGCGTCGACGCCGGAACGCTCGTCGCGGGCGCCCAGCGGGCCCTGGAGGCCGTCCGGGCGCACGATCCCGCGCTGGCCGCGCTCACCGACCGGATCGGTGAGATCGGCATTCTGCTGCGTGACGTGGCCGGGGAGCTCGCCGGGTATGCCGAGGACCTGGACGCCGACCCGCTGCGGCTGGCGGCCGTCGAGGAGCGGCGGGCCGCGCTCACCGGGCTGACCCGCAAGTACGGCGAGGACGTCGCCGCCGTGCTGGCCTGGGCCGAGCAGAGCGCCGCGCGGCTCACGGAACTGGACGGGGACGACGAGCGGATCGAGGAACTCACCGCCGAGCGGGACGGCCTGCGCGCCGAACTGGGAGGGCTGGCGCAGGCGCTGTCGGAGGCCCGGACCGAGGCCGCGGAGCGGTTCGCGGCGGCCGTCACCGCGGAGCTGGCGTCCCTCGCCATGCCGCACGCGCGCGTGTCGTTCGACATCCGGCAGACGGACGACCCGGACGGCGTCGAGGTCGGCGGGCGCACCGTCGCCCACGGGCCCTCGGGTGTGGACGAGGTCGAGCTGCTGCTGGCCCCGCACCCCGGGGCACCGCCCCGGCCCATCGCCAAGGGCGCGTCCGGCGGTGAGCTGTCGCGCGTGATGCTGGCCGTGGAGGTCGTGTTCGCCGGGACGGACCCGGTGCCGACGTATCTGTTCGACGAGGTCGACGCCGGTGTCGGCGGCAAGGCGGCCGTCGAGATCGGACGGCGGCTCGCCAAACTGGCGAAGAGCGCTCAGGTCGTGGTCGTCACGCATCTGCCGCAGGTGGCCGCGTTCGCCGACCGGCAGCTGCTGGTGGCGAAGACCGACGACGGGTCGGTCACCCGGTCCGGCGTGAAGGTGCTCGAAGGGGAGGAACGGATCCGGGAGCTGTCCCGGATGCTGGCCGGCCAGGAGAACTCCGAAACGGCCCGTGCCCACGCGGAGGAACTCCTGGCGACGGCCCGCGCGGACGACTAGCCGTCGTACTTCCCGGCGCCTCGGCCGTCGGGAGGCTTTTCCGCACTCGTGTGGGTGAAGTTTCTGTCCGGTCCGGTGCAGACGGGCGCTCCCGTCGTCGCCGCGATCCCCTTGTGCCCTGGCATGCTTGACGGAGCACGCGTAGGAGACCGTGCGGTACACCCCCTCCGCACGGTCCTTCTGTACGTTCTTCGGGACCATCCGACCCGAACCAGGAGCTCGGCCACGTGACCCCCGTGAGCAGCCACTCACCGCACGGCCAGTCGCCGCTGCGCACCGTGCAGGTGCTGGGCGGTGGCAACGCCGCCACCAGCGCCCACGTGCGCTCACTGGCGGCGGGGCTCGTCGCACGGGGCGTGCGGGTCACGGTGTGCGCCCCCGCCGAGGCGGAGCACACCTACGACTTCACGGGCGTCGGCGCAGGCCATGTGGACATCCCGCGCAGCAGCGACCCCGGCTCGGTGGCCGCCCTGCGGACGGCCTGCGCGAACGCCGACCTGGTGCACGCGCACGGACTGCACGCCTCCTTCCGGACCGTGCTCGCCCTCAGCGGCCGGCGCACCCCGCTGATCGTCACCTGGCACGACCGGGCGCCCGCCGACGGCGCCCGCGCGCACTTCCTGCGGCTGCTGGAGCGGAGGGTCGTCAAGGCGGCCACCGTGGTGCTCGGAACCACCTCCGCCCTGGTCGACCGGGCCCGCCGGACCGGAGCACGGGACGCGCGCCTGGCGGCCGTCGCCTTCCCCGCGCCCCGCACGGCCGAGGAGCCGGAGGACCCCGACGGGGCGCGGCCCGCACTGCGTGCCGAACTCGGCGCCGTCGGCCGCCCCTTACTGGTCGCGGTCGGTCCCCTCGAACGGCGCCGTGGCCACCACACCCTGCTGGACGCCACGCACGGGTGGCGCCACCTCGACCCCGCGCCGCTGGTCGCCGTCGCGGGGGAGGGCCCGCTGCGCGGTGAACTCCAGCGGCGGATCGCGGACGAGGAACTGCCGGTCCGGCTCATCGGACGACGCGACGACGTCACCGGGCTGCTCGAGGCCGCGGACCTCGCGCTGCTGCCGAGCCGGTGGGAGGGGCGCTCCGCGCTCGCCCAACAGGCCCTCCACGCGCGCGTGCCGCTCGTCGCGACCAGGGCCGGCGGCATGCCCGAACTCGTCGGCGACGCCGCCGAACTCGTCTCTCCCGGCAACGCGCGTGCGCTCGCCGACGCCGTCGTACGGCTGCTGGGCGACCCGGGGCGCCGGGAGGACCTCAGGGCCAGGGGCACCCGGCAGGCGGCCGGGTGGCCGACGGAGGACGATGCGGTGGCCCAGGTGCTCAGTGTCTACGACGAGTTGACGCAGCACCGCCCGTTGCTCTGACGTCACATGCCGCGTCAGGACACGTGCCGCCGTGCCCGCAGGGCCAGGCTCAGGGTCAGGACCGTGTGCGGATCGTCGAGGTCACTGCCCAGCAACTCCCCGATCCTGGCCAGTCGGTTGTACAGCGTCTGGCGGTTCAGGTGCAGTTCGCGAGCCGTCTCCGCCTTGCGGCCCGCACGGGCCAGATAGGTCTCCAGGGTGGGCAGCAGCGGCGGCCGCGAGCGGCGGTCGTGGTCCAGGACCGGGCCGATCGCGCGGTCCACGAAGGCCGCCAGGTCCGGCTGGTCACGCAGTCGCCACATCAGCAGGTCGATGTCCAGGCGGCGGGCGTCGTACCAGGGACGGTCCGGCAGCCCCTGCGCCGCGCTCGCGGTCCGGGCCGCGTGCCGCAGACCCGCCGACGCCGCCGCCCAGTCACCGGCCGCCCCGACCACCACCACGGGCGGCCGCGCCCCCGGCGGCATCATCCCCGCCCGCTCCGCCCCGGCGCGCAGCGCCGCCGCCACCCGGTCCGCGACCGTCGGCCGTTCCGTCTGCGCGCGCAGTCCGAGCAACAGCGGCACCCGCCCCTCCACCGGCCGCACGCCCAGCAGCACGGGGACCCCGAGCGAGGCCAGCTCCTCGGCGACCGCGCGGGCGAGCACCGCCCAGCCGCCGCCCTGCGGGGACAGGACGTCATCGAGCCGCATCACCACCGGGAGCAGCGGCCCGGTGCCCGGTCTGAAACCCAGCACGCGTGCCTGCGCGGGCGCGTCCCCCGGGGCGATGCGGCCCTCGGAGAGGTCGACGAGGAAGTCGCCGCGTCCGCGTGCCGCCAGCTCCTCCTCCTGACGGGCCTGCATCAGCACCACCGCGAGCAGGCCCGCCGCCCGCTCGGCCGCCATGCGGTGCACCGGCTCCGGCGCCGTCCGCACCGGCAGCAGCACCAGACGCGCCCGCACCCCGCCGCTGCCGGGCCCGCCGCCCGGCACGTCGACGAGCACCGAACCGGCCGGCGGGGCGTCCTGGTGCCGGTCGCGCAGCCCCTCCCACACCTGAAGCGGGTCGGTGCCCTCGGGGCCCTCCCCGGCGGTGTACAGCAGCCGTCCGTCCGTCGTCTCCAGGAACACCGGGTTGCCGCTGACGTCGGCCAGGATCCGCAGGACCTGGGGGGCGCCCCCACCGCCCAGCAGCGCCTCGGTGCAGCGCCGGTGGACCTCCTCGGCGCGCCGCAGCAGCGTGTAGTGGCCGTTGACGATCTCGGTGTGGATCTCCTCGGTCACCGTCACGTACGGCACCTCGCGGTGCAGCTGGACCAGGGGCAGTCCCGCCGTCCGTGCCGTGTCGACCAGGGCGGCGGGCAGGCGGGTGAAGCGGGTGCCGAGCTCCACGACGAGGGCCGCGATGTCCCGCTCGGCCAGCGTGCGCACGAACGCCCGCTGCTCGGCGGGGCGGCTGCCGAGACCGTATCCGGTGGTCAGCAGCAGCTCTCCGCCCTTGAGCAGCGAGGCGATGTTGGGCACCTCGCCCGCGTGCACCCAGCGCACCGGGCGCCCCAGGCCGTCGGCTCCGGCCACCACCTCGGGCAGCCCGCTGCGCAGCGCGGGCAGTTCCAGCGCCTGCCGCACGGTGATCCCGGCACCCTGCGTGTCGTATCCGCCGTCCCCGCCCCTGTCGCTGCCGCCCATGCACCGGACGCTACCCGCGCGCACGGGCGCGCGGGCCGTCGGGCGGTTCCTCAGCCCCCGTACGCCCCCGAGGCGGTCAGGCGCAGGGCCGTGTCGATGAGGGGGACGTGGCTGAAGGCCTGGGGGAAGTTGCCGACCTGGCGCTGGTTGACCGGGTCCCACTCCTCGGCGAGCAGGCCGAGGTCGTTGCGCAGGGCCAGCAGCCTCTCGAACAGCCTGCGGGCCTCGTCCACGCGGCCGATCATCGCCAGGTCGTCGGCCATCCAGAACGAAACGGCGAGGAAGGCGCCCTCGTCGCCCGGCAGTCCGTCGACGCCTTCGTCGGCGCCCTCCGTCGGGTAGCGCAGGATGAAGCCGTCCGGGGTGGACAGCTCACGCTGGATCGCCTCGATGGTGCCGATCACCCGCTTGTCGTCCGGCGGCAGGAAGCCCACCTGCGGGATCAGCAGCAGCGAGGCGTCCAGCTCCTTGGAGCCGTACGACTGCGTGAACGTGTTGCGTTCCTTGTCGTAGCCCTTCTCGCACACGTCCCGGTGGATGTCGTTGCGCAGCTGCTTCCAGCGCTCCAGCGGGCCGTCCACGTCACCGGACTCGATGAGCTTGATGGTGCGGTCGACGGCGACCCAGGCCATCACCTTGGAGTGCACGAAGTGGCGGCGCGGGCCGCGCACCTCCCAGATGCCCTCGTCCGGCTCCGTCCAGTGCTTCTCCAGGTAGGTGATCAGCTTCACCTGGAGCAGGGACGCGTAGTCGTTGCGGGCCAGGCCCGTCATGTGGCCCAGATGCAGGGCCTCGGTGACCTCGCCGTACACGTCCAGCTGGAGCTGGTTCGCCGCGCCGTTGCCGACCCGGACCGGGGTCGAGTTCTCGTAGCCGGGCAGCCAGTCCAGCTCCGCCTCGCCGAGCTCGCGCTCACCGGCGATGCCGTACATGATCTGCAGGTTCTCCGGGTCGCCGGCCACCGCGCGCAGCAGCCACTCGCGCCAGGCGCGGGCCTCCTCGCGGTAGCCGGTGCGCAGCAGCGAGGACAGGGTGATCGCCGCGTCACGCAGCCAGGTGTAGCGGTAGTCCCAGTTGCGGACGCCGCCGATGTCCTCGGGCAGGGAGGTGGTGGGCGCGGCGACGATGCCGCCGGTCGGGGCGTAGGTGAGCGCCTTCAGCGTGATCAGGGAGCGGATCACGGCCTCGCGGTAGGGACCGTGGTACGTACAGTGCTCCACCCACTCCCGCCAGAACTCCTCGGTCGCCTCCAGCGACTGCTCCGGCTCCGGCAACGGCGGCGGCTCCTTGTGCGAGGGCTGCCACGAGAGTGTGAAGGTGATCCGGTCGCCCGGCGCCACCGTGAAGTCCGAGTACGTCGTCAGCGACTCCCCGTACGTCTCGGCGGGTGTGTCGAACCACACCGAGTCCGGGCCCGCGACGGCGACCGTGCGCCCCTCGTGCCGGTGCACCCACGGCACCACCCGGCCGTAGGAGAAGCGCATCCGGAGCGCCGAACGCATCGGCACCTGGCCCGAGACGCCCTCCACGATGCGGATGAGCTGCGGGGCGCCGTCGCGCGGGGGCATGAAATCGATCACCCGGACCGTGCCGTGCCCGGTGTCCCACTCCGATTCCAGGACCAGCGAGTCGCCGCGGTAGCCGCGCCGGGTCGCGGCCGGCGGCGGGGCGTCGGGGGCGTGCGCCGGGCCGACCCGCCAGAAGCCGTGTTCTTCGGTGCCCAGTAGGCCGGCGAAGATGGCGTGCGAGTCGAAGCGGGGCAGGCACAGCCAGTCGACTGTGCCGTCCCGGCAGACCAGGGCGGCGGTCTGCATGTCTCCGATGAGTGCGTAGTCTTCGATGCGCCCGGCCACGTGCAACTCCAGTCGAACGGCCACGTCACCCCACGAGGGGGCTGTCGCTAGTGCGGTCAAGGGGACAGTGAATGGTGGATCGCGTGATGCGTCGTTGAGCGACGAAGCAAAGCAGTCGCTCAGCCATGAATGCAAAGCGTCGATTATTAGTCAACGAACTGACGAGCTTTCGTTGTTCCGGTGTGACGGGCGGGGGTGGTGCCGTCCGGCCGGCCGGGCTCGGCAGTGGGGTGTCCGAGCAGGATACGACGCACATAGAGGGTCTGTGTGCCGCTCCGGGCAACGCACCACCGCCGAACGGGTGAGCAGCGGGTGACGGGCTTGCAAGAGGTGACGGACCTGTGCCGGAACGTGCGCGGAGCGTGGCCGGACGGCATCGCCCCGCGTCGCTGATACGCTGGTAGCCCGTGGACCGGTGGGCCCCTTCCCCGGAGGGGAAATCCGAACAGGGCACCCCCGAACCGCAGCGACGGCACCGTCGGAGATCTCCGGCAGGCAGCCGCCCCGCACCCCCAGACCGCGACCACGGGAGCCCCCTCTTGGCCATGCCAAAATCCACGACGACCAAGCACATCTTCGTCACCGGGGGTGTCGCTTCCTCTCTCGGCAAGGGCCTGACCGCCTCCAGCCTCGGCATGCTGCTCAAGGCCCGCGGTCTGCGTGTCGTGATGCAGAAGCTCGACCCGTACCTCAACGTCGACCCCGGCACGATGAACCCCTTCCAGCACGGTGAGGTGTTCGTCACCAACGACGGCGCCGAGACCGACCTGGACATCGGGCACTACGAGCGTTTCCTCGACCGCGACCTGGACGGCTCCGCCAATGTCACCACGGGCCAGGTTTACTCGACGGTGATCGCCAAGGAGCGGCGCGGCGAGTACCTGGGCGACACCGTGCAGGTCATCCCGCACATCACCAACGAGATCAAGCACCGCATCCGCCGGATGGCGACGGACGAGGTCGACGTCGTGATCACCGAGGTCGGCGGCACGGTCGGCGACATCGAGTCGCTGCCGTTCCTGGAGACCGTCCGCCAGGTGCGGCACGAGGTCGGCCGCGACAACGTGTTCGTCGTCCACATCTCGCTCCTGCCGTACATCGGCCCCTCGGGTGAGCTGAAGACGAAGCCGACCCAGCACTCGGTGGCCGCGCTGCGCAACATCGGCATCCAGCCGGACGCGATCGTGCTGCGCTGCGACCGCGAGGTGCCGACCGCGATCAAGCGGAAGATCTCGCTGATGTGCGACGTCGACGAGGCCGCCGTGGTCGCATGCCCCGACGCCCGTTCGATCTACGACATCCCGAAGGTCGTGCACGCCGAGGGCCTGGACGCCTACGTCGTGCGCAAGCTGGACCTGCCGTTCCGGGACGTGGACTGGACGACCTGGGACGACCTGCTCGACCGGGTCCACAACCCCGACCACGAGATCGTCATGGCCCTGGTCGGCAAGTACATCGACCTGCCCGACGCCTACCTGTCGGTCACCGAGGCGCTGCGCGCGGGCGGCTTCGCCAACAAGGCCCGGGTGAAGATCAAGTGGGTCGCCTCCGACGACTGCAAGACCCCGGCCGGCGCCCAGGCGCAGCTCGGTGACGTCGACGCGATCTGCATCCCCGGCGGCTTCGGGGACCGCGGTGTGCTCGGCAAGGTCGGCGCGATCCGCTACGCGCGCGAGAACCGGATTCCGCTGCTCGGTCTCTGCCTGGGGCTGCAGTGCATCGTGATCGAGGCGGCCCGCAACCTGGCGGACGTCTCCGACGCCAACTCCACCGAGTTCGACCCGGCCACCTCCCACCCGGTCATCTCCACCATGGCCGAGCAGCTCGACATCGTCGCAGGTGAGGGCGATCTGGGCGGCACGATGCGGCTCGGCATGTACCCGGCGAAGCTGGCCGAGGGCTCGATCGTGCGCGAGGTGTACGACGGCAAGGAGTACGTCGAGGAGCGTCACCGGCACCGCTACGAGGTGAACAACGCCTACCGCGCGGAGCTGGAGAAGAAGGCGGGGATCGTCTTCTCCGGCACCTCCCCGGACGGCAAGCTCGTCGAGTACGTCGAATACCCGCGTGAGGTCCACCCGTACCTGGTCGCGACCCAGGCGCACCCGGAACTGCGGTCGCGTCCGACGCGTCCGCACCCCCTGTTCGCGGGTCTCGTCAAGGCCGCCGTCGAGCGGAAGATCTCGAAGTAACACACCGGTTGTACGGTTGCCGGGGTGCGAACCTCCAAAGGTGAGCACCCCGGCCGCTTTTCTCACCCACTGCAATCGCACGACCCCTGGACGTCGGGAAGGACGGGCATGACGATCAAGGACACCCCGGAGGAGTGGGAGATCCGGGCGACCCGGACCCCCTTCGTCGGCAACAAGACCTCCGTCCGCACCGACGACGTGGTCATGCCCGACGGGACCGTGGCGCACCGCGACTACCAGGTCCACCCGGGCTCCGTGGCCGTCCTCGCCCTCGACGACGCCGATCGCGTCCTGGTCCTGCGCCAGTACCGCCACCCCGTGCGCCACAAGCTGTGGGAGATCCCGGCCGGCCTGCTCGACGTGCCCGGCGAGAACCCGCTGCGCGCCGCCCAGCGGGAGCTCTACGAGGAGGCGCACGTCAAGGCTGAGGACTGGCGGGTGCTGACCGACGTCTACACCACCCCCGGCGGCTGCGACGAGGCCGTACGGATCTTCCTGGCCCGTGGACTGTCCGAGGCCGAGGGCGACCGCTTCGAGGTCGAGGACGAAGAGGCCGACATGGAACTGGCCCGGGTGCCCGCCGCGGACCTGGTCCGCAAGGTGCTGGCCGGTGAACTGCACAACAACTGCCTGGTGGTGGGCGTCCTCTCGCTCGTCGCCGCACGGGGCGGGGACGGGCTCGACGCGCTGCGCCCCGCCGAGGCGCCGTGGCCGGCGCGCCCGTTCGAGGCCTGAACCGTCCGGTCACCCCGCACTTTGCAATGTGACCATCGGCTGATCCGATCGGGGGACGCGTTCGCCACGCTCCACACGGAACGTAGCAGAGCGTGAACTAGGCTCTGGAAAACGCCCGATCCGGAGTCCCGGCGGGCTTGCGCGTGCGGTGGGACGGGAGTGTGGCCCGTGACGGATCAGGCGGTGGACACGGACGGTGCACGGCTTTCCCAGGGCGTTACCGTGGGTGACCGATTCCTGGGCCGTACCAGGGAGTTGAAGGAGCTGCGCGCCGACATCGAGCGCGCGGGACTGGACACCCTCTCCGGCCGCAAGGCTCCCCGCGCGCGCGTGCTGCTCATCGCCGGCCGGCCGGGCTCGGGCCGTACGGCTCTCGGCGAGGAACTCGTGCGCCAGGTCGCCGACCGGTACCCCGACGGGGTACTGCGCGCCCGACTGAGCGAAACCGACGGCACGCGCGTGCCCGTCGAGCGCTCCGCGCGCGAACTGCTCGACGCGCTCGCCGCGCCCGCCCCGGCCGGCGCCGCCGAGGACGATCTCGTCGAGGCGCTGCGGGCCGCCCTCGCCGGCCGTCGGATCCTGCTCCTGCTGGACGACGCGGTCGACGCCGAGCAGGTCGACGCCCTGCTGCCGGACAGCCCCGACTGCCTGGTGGTCGCCGTCTCGGAGGGTCCGCTGACCGGCATCTCCGACGTCCGCCCGTGCACCCTCGGCGGCCTCGACACCAAGTCCGCCGTGGAACTGCTGTCCCGGTCCACCGGCTCGGTCCGCATCACCGTCGACCCCCGGGCCGCGGAGGCCCTGGCCGAACAGTGCCAGGGACAGCCGGCCGCCCTGGTACTGGCCGGCGGCTGGCTCGCCGCCCGGCCCAAGGCCGCCGTCGCCGACCTCGCCAGGCAGCTGCACGCCGACCCCGACAACGGCACCGCGGGCACCGCGGTCAGCCGTGTCCTCCACCTGGTGCACGCCGAACTGCCCGCACCCGCCGCCCGGATCCTGCGCCTGCTGAGCCTCGCCCCGGCCGGCCTGGTCGACCCGCACACCGCCTCCGCGCTCGCCGGCTGCTCGGTGGGCAGCGCACGCTCCACCCTGGACGACTTCGTCTCCGTGGGCCTGCTGCACCCGGCGGGGGCGTCGCTGCCGCAGTACGAGGTGCCCTGCTGTCTGCACCCCCTGCTGCGCGGTCTCGCCGAGACCCACGAACGGCCGGGGGAGCTCCAGCTGGCCCGCGCCCGCATGCTGGAGCGGACCGTGCGGCTGCTCCAGTCGTGCAGGGCCATCACCGAGACCGACAGCCCTCAGGCACGCGAGAGACTGCTCGGGACGCCGCGCTCCCTGCGCTTCGCCACCCCCCGGGACGCCGCCGACTGGCTGCGTGCCCGCAGGCCCGCCCTGCTGGCCTCGGCCCGGCTCGCGGTCGCCGACGGGACGCTGGACACCCTGGCCCGCCGCCTGATGTCGCAGCTGGTGCGTGCCATGGTGGCCCACTTCGGCACCCAGGCCGCCGCGAGCGACCTGTACGGCATCCACCACCTCGTCCTCGACGTGGCCGAGCGCCGGGAACTGCCCCGTGAGAAGGCCGCGGCCCTGCTGAACCTCGGCGACCTCGACGCCCGGAGCGGCCGCACGGCCGACGCGCTGGCGCGCTACCGGGCCGCGCTGGACGCCGGCCGCGCGGCGAACGACCCGTACGCGACCGGCCGCGCGATGGAATCCGTGGGAGGCGCCCATCTGGAGCTCGGGGACTTCGACCGGGCCGCCGACTGGTTCGGACGGGCCCTCGCCGAGCGGCTCGCCAGGGAGGAACGCGCGGACGCCGCCCGCCTCTACGGCCGGATCGCCGCCGCCCACACCTACGTCGGCCGCTACGGCGAGGCGCTGCGGAACTGGCGGGCGGCGATCGCCGGGTACCGCAAGAGCGGTGATGTGGCCGCCCAGGCGCGGGCGCTGAGCGAACTGGCCCGGGTCCAGGAGTACGCGGGCCGGCCCGAGGAGTCGCTGCGCACCTGCCGGGAGGCGGTGGAGTGGGCCCGGCGGGCCGAGGACACCCGGCTGCAGGCGGCGCTGCACCTGCGACTCGCCGACACCTTCGAGCGCCTCGGCGACCCCGCGTCGGCCGCGCTGCACCGGGAAACGGCCGAGCGGATGCTGCAGGAGGAGGCCGAGGCGTCCCAGGCATCCGGCATCGGCCTGGAACAAGGAGGCGACGCCTGCGAGATCCGTGGTGTCCCTGCGGAAGGCTGATGCTTCGCAAGGCCGGACAGTGGTAGAGCCTTCGTCGAGATGGCGCTGCGGCGTTGTCTTCAGCGGTCTCCCAGCGTGCGCCCGTGTGCCCGGGTATGGGTAGTGATACTTCATGCCCTGCGAACCGAGGACCGTGATCGATGTGAAGGTCGGCATCCCCCGCGAGGTCAAGGACAACGAGTTCCGGGTGGCCATCACCCCCGCAGGCGTGCACGAGCTGGTGCGCCGCGGCCACCAGGTCGTCATCGAGCGCGGTGCAGGCGTCGGCTCCTCGATCCCGGACGGGGAGTACATCGCCGCGGGAGGGCAGACACTGGACACCGCCGACGAGGTCTGGGCCGCCGCCGACCTGCTGCTGAAGGTCAAGGAGCCGGTCGCCGCGGAGTACCACCGGCTGCGCAAGGACCAGACGCTCTTCACCTACCTGCACCTGGCCGCCTCCCGGGAGTGCACGGACGCGCTGCTGGCGTCCGGCACCACCGCGATCGCCTACGAGACGGTCGAGCTGCCCGGCCGCACGTTGCCGCTGCTCGCGCCCATGTCCGAGGTCGCAGGGCGACTGTCCGCCCAGGTCGGCGCCTACCACCTGATGCGGGCCGGCGGCGGCCGCGGCGTGCTGCCCGGCGGTGTCCCCGGGGTGCCGGCCGCCCGGGCCGTCGTCATCGGCGGAGGAGTCTCCGGCTGGAGCGCCGCGCAGATCGCCGTCGGCATGGGGTTCCACGTGACCCTGCTCGACAAGGACATCAACAAACTCCGTGAGGCCGACCGGGCCTTCGGCACGAGGATCCAGACCGTCGTCTCCAACGCCTTCCAGCTGGAGAAGGCCTGTCTGGAGGCCGACCTGGTGATCGGCGCGGTGCTGATTCCCGGCGCCAAGGCGCCGAAGCTGGTCACCAACGACCTCGTCTCACGGATGAAGGCCGGAAGTGTCCTTGTCGACATCGCGATCGATCAGGGCGGCTGCTTCGAGGACTCCCGCCCGACCACGCACACCGAGCCGACCTTCACGGTCCACGGATCGGTCTTCTACTGCGTCGCCAACATGCCCGGCGCGGTGCCCAACACCTCCACCTACGCCCTCACCAACGCCACGCTGCCCTATGTCGTCGAACTCGCCGACCGCGGCTGGGCGGAGGCGCTGCGCCACGACCCCGCGCTCGCCAAGGGCCTCAACACGCATGACGGCAAGGTCGTGTACCAGGAGGTCGCCGAAGCCCACGGCCTGGCCCACGTGGAGGTCGCCGCGCTGCTCGACCGAACCCGCGGGAGGCGGCGGCAGGTGACCTCCGGGCGTCAAGTCGACTAAGTCACTGACCGGCAAAGGCGATACTCCCCCGATCTCGACTTCGCTCGATCGGGGGGACCCCGTCTTCCTTCGTCAACGCGGCCGACTTGGCTCGGCCTTGCCCGCCAGGTCCGGCAAGATGTGTGTATGGTCACTTCACGGATCCAGGACAACTCGCCTCGAACGTAACGCTTCCACCGATTCGCACACCGGTGAAACCTGCCGTGCGACGGTCGTACGCCCTTGACAGAGGGATGTTCCATTGTCGACACATCGGGCCGGGTCCGGTGGATTGTGTTGCTGCGGACCGCCGACACGCCATAGAGTCGCCAACCGTCGGCATGATGCCACGCTGACCTGTCTAGAAGTTTCCTGGTCACCAAGGAGGTAAGACGACTTGTGAATGAGTCGACATTTACTCCCGGGGGTGGTCAACCAGGAATGCCTGCACGGGACCGGGGTCCCGCGGGGTTCGCTGCTGTCGGCTCCGTCGCCGTGCACACCTTCGCAGCCCAACAGAGTCAGCAGGCGACTCTCACTGCACACCCGAGCATGGATGGCCATCACGTGAACGCCATGGCCGGCGACGGAAGTGGCGCGCCCCACAACCAACTCGCCGACTACGACGAACTGCCCGAGGGGCATTTCTACGACCCCGACGCCGAGTACGAGCCGGATCCCGAGTACGCGGCCACCCTCGCGCCCGACGCTGCCCGCCAGCGCCGTGAGCGCGTCGGCCCGACCGGCCGCCCGCTGCCGTACTTCCCGATCCCGGGCCCGCTGACCGACCACGGCCCCGCGAAGATCATCGCGATGTGCAACCAGAAGGGCGGCGTCGGCAAGACGACGTCGACCATCAACCTGGGTGCCGCGCTCGCCGAGTACGGCCGCCGGGTGCTGCTCGTCGACTTCGACCCGCAGGGCGCGCTGTCGGTCGGACTCGGCGTCAACCCGATGGAACTCGACCTCACCGTCTACAACCTGCTCATGGAGCGGGGCATGGCGGCCGACGAGGTGCTGCTGAAGACGGCGGTCCCCAACATGGACCTGCTGCCCAGCAACATCGACCTGTCGGCGGCCGAGGTCCAACTCGTCTCCGAGGTCGCCCGCGAGTCGACGCTGCAGCGCGCGCTGAAGCCGCTCATGGACGACTACGACTACATCGTGATCGACTGCCAGCCCTCGCTCGGCCTGCTCACGGTCAACGCGCTGACGGCCGCGCACAAGGTGATCGTGCCGCTGGAGTGCGAGTTCTTCGCCCTGCGGGGTGTGGCGCTGCTCACCGAGACCATCGAGAAGGTCCAGGAACGGCTCAACCCCGAGCTGGAACTCGACGGGATCCTCGCCACGATGTACGACTCGCGCACGGTGCACAGTCGTGAGGTGCTCGCGCGCGTCGTCGAGGCGTTCGACGACCACGTCTACCACACGGTCATCGGGCGTACGGTCCGCTTCCCGGAGACGACCGTCGCCGGTGAGCCGATCACCACGTACGCGTCCAACTCCGTCGGTGCCGCCGCCTATCGCCAGCTTGCCAGGGAGGTGCTCGCCCGGTGTCACGCCGAGTGAGTCTGCCGGGGGCCGACGAACTCTTCCGTACGACAGGGGGGACGGCGCTCCAGGCGTCCACGCCGAGGCGCCAGGCGGGCGGCGAGGCCCGGGTCCCCGCTCCCGCGGGGGAGGGCGGCGCGGCCGCGGCCCAGGACGACACTCCGCAGTCGGTGCCCGCGCAGGGCGGCGACGGCGAGGGTGCCGAGCACGTCGCCGCGGACGCCGACCCGGCCGGAGCCGGCGAGTCCCGCAGTCGCGCCGCGCCGGAGCGTGCCGCGCGACGGCGGGGGGCACAGCAGGAGGCGACGGGTTCCGCAGGTCCGGCCGGTTCCGCCGGTACGGCCGCCGAGGCGGCCCCGCGCAAGCGCGCAAGGACGACGGCGCGACGGCCCAGTGGACGTGAGCGGCACGACGAGAAGATCACGGTGTACGTGTCCGCCGAGGAGCTCATGGACCTCGAGCACGCCCGTCTGGTGCTCCGGGGCGAGCACGGACTGGCCGTCGACCGGGGCCGGATCGTCCGCGAGGCGGTCGCCGTGGTCCTCGCCGACCTGGAGTCCCGCGGAGACGCCAGCATCCTCGTACGGCGCCTGCGGGGGCGGTAGCGGTAGCCTGCGGAGGCCATGACCTCGAACGACACCCCCGCCATCGGCCACGGCCCGCGGCCCGGCCGCCGGCGCGCGCTGGGGCGGGGGCCGGGGGCCGCGCCGCCGGTGACACCACCCGCGGAGGCGGGGGCTGAGGGACCGGGACCGAGGACCGTGCCTCCCATTGAGGCTCCTGTTCCGGCTTCCGCCCCCGCTCCGGCGGCCCTGGAGGACGTACCGGACGTCGGGCGGCTGCCCGAGCCGGCACCTGGGGGTCCCGAGGCGGGTGAGGGGACCGAGGAGGCTGAGGGTGCCGGAGGCACCGAAGGCGCCGAGGAGGGCGACGGCAGGTTCAAGGTCCGGCTGTCGAACTTCGAGGGACCGTTCGACCTGCTGCTTCAGCTGATCTCGAAGCACAAGCTGGACGTCACCGAGGTCGCGCTGTCCAGGGTGACCGACGAGTTCATGACGTACATCCGGGCGCTGGGGCCGGACTGGGACCTGGACGAGACGACCGAGTTCCTGGTCGTGGCGGCCACCCTGCTCGATCTCAAGGCGGCGCGCCTGCTGCCCGCCGCCGAGGTGGAGGACGAGGCGGACCTCGCCCTGCTGGAGGCCCGGGACCTGCTGTTCGCCCGCCTGCTCCAGTACCGGGCGTACAAACGGATCGCGGAGATCTTCGACGGGCGGCTCGACCAGGAAGCCCGGCGCCACCCCCGGACCGTGGGGCTCGAGCCGCACCACGCCCAACTGCTGCCCGAGGTCGTCATCAACATCGGCGCGGAGGGGTTCGCCAGGCTCGCCGTCAAGGCGATGCAGCCCAAGCCCAGGCCGCAGGTGTACGTCGACCACATCCACGCGCCGCTGGTCAGCGTGCAGGAACAGGCCGGGATCGTCGTCGCGCGGCTGAAGGAACTCGGCGAGGTCAGTTTCCGGAAGCTGATCGAGGACACAGACGACACGCTGACCGTCGTCGCCCGCTTCCTCGCGCTCCTGGAGCTGTACCGGGAGAAGGCCGTCGCCCTCGAGCAGGAGACCGCGCTCGCCGAGCTGACCGTGCGCTGGACCGGCGGTGACGGGGACGTCGCCCCCACCGTCACCGACGAGTTCGACCGGCCGCCCGAGCAGCCGAGGGAGCGGCCGGAGGAGGAGAAGGCGTGAGCGAGGACACGACCGACGTTCCCGCGGGGCTGCGCACCGTCGCGGACCTCGACCTCAAGCCCGCCCTGGAAGCGGTCCTCATGGTCGTGGACGAGCCCGTGACCGAGGAGCACCTGGCGAAGACACTGGAACGGCCGAGACGCCAGGTCGCGGACGCGTTGCACGCGTTGGCCGACGAGTACACCGTGCAGGGGCGCGGCTTCGAGCTGCGGCTCGTCGCCGGCGGCTGGCGCTTCTACAGCCGCCCCGAGTACGCCGCGGCCGTCGAGGGCTTCGTCCTGGACGGCCAGCAGGCCCGGCTCACCCAGGCCGCCCTGGAGACCCTCGCCGTGGTCGCCTACCGTCAGCCGGTCAGCCGCAGCAGGGTCTCCGCCGTACGCGGAGTGAACTGCGACGGGGTCATGCGCACCCTGCTGCAGCGCGGTCTGGTCGAGGAGGCGGGCACGGAACCCGAAACAGGTGCGATCCTGTACACGACGACGAACTACTTCCTGGAGCGGATGGGCCTGCGCGGTCTGGACGAGCTCCCGGAGCTCGCGCCCTTCCTCCCGGAGGCGGAGGCGATCGAGGCCGAGACCCAGGAAGCCGTACCGTCGTTCGATCCGGACGCCCCGGACCCGGACGGCGGTCCTCCTACGAACACGGAATTGTGATGCGAAGCAGCGGCAGCGGCAAGAGCGGCGGACGCGGTAACCCCCGCGGTGCAGGCGGCAACAGGGACCAGAGGCAGGGGCAGGGCCGCCCCGGCAAGCCGCGCCCCGAGGAGCGCCGCTACGACGTGGGCCCCGGGGGCACCAAGGAAGGCCCCAAGTCCGGTCGTGGCGGCGCCAAGCCGTCGTCCCAGAAGGGCGGAGGCCGGGGCGGCCGTACCGTCCCCGGGCGTTCGCGTGAGTACGAGACGCGGATCGAGGAGCGCAACCGCGACCGGTACGCGGGCAAGAAGGACGTGAAGCTCCCGAAGACCTTCCCGGGCGCCGAGCAGGAGGGCGAGCGGCTGCAGAAGGTGCTCGCCCGCGCGGGGTACGGCTCCCGGCGCGCCTGCGAGGACCTGATCGAGCAGGCGCGGGTCGAGGTCAACGGCGAGATCGTGCTGGAGCAGGGCCGCCGGGTCGACCCCGAGAAGGACGAGGTCAAGGTGGACGGGCTGACCGTCGCCACCCAGTCCTACCAGTTCTTCTCGCTGAACAAGCCGGCCGGTGTCGTCTCCACCATGGAGGACCCCGATGGGCGCCAGTGCCTCGGCGACTACGTCACCAACCGCGAGACCCGGCTGTTCCACGTCGGCCGGCTCGACACCGAGACCGAGGGCGTCATCCTGCTCACCAACCACGGTGAGCTGGCACACCGACTGACCCATCCGAGGTACGGGGTGAAGAAGACCTACCTCGCGCACATCGTCGGACCGGTCCCGCGCGACCTGGGCAAGCGGCTGAAGGACGGCATCCAGCTGGAGGACGGTTACTCGCGTGCGGACCACTTCCGCATCGTCGAGCAGACCGGCAAGAACTACCTCGTCGAGGTGACCCTGCACGAGGGCCGCAAGCACATCGTGCGCCGCATGCTCGCGGAGGCCGGCTTCCCGGTCGACAAGCTGGTGCGCACGGGGTTCGGGCCGATCGCCCTGGGCGACCAGAAGTCGGGCTGGCTGCGCCGGCTGTCGAACACCGAGGTCGGCATGCTGATGCAGGAGGTCGAGCTCTAAGGGCTTGTCGCCGACCTGCACCCCCTTTTATAGTCGTCCTGACTATAAAAGGGGGTGCAGGTCATGGACGGCTACGACAAGTACGCCTTCGAACCCTTCGCCGTCACCGTCGACCTCGCCGTGTTCACGATCCGCGGGAGCGCGCTGCACGTGCTGCTCGTCGAACGCGGCCAGGAGCCGTACGCCGGCCGGTGGGCGCTGCCGGGAGGCTTCGTCCAGCCGGACGAGTCCGCGGAGAGCGCCGCGCGGCGCGAGCTGGGCGAGGAGACCGGGCTGACGGACGTGTCCGGGCTGCATCTGGAGCAGCTGCGGACCTACAGCGAACCCGGTCGGGACCCGCGGATGCGCGTCGTGTCCGTGGCCTTCGCCGCGCTGCTGCCCCACGCTCCCGAGGCGCACGGCGGCAGCGATGCGGCACAGGCCCGCTGGACGCCGTGCGACTGTGCGCGCAAGCTCGCCTTCGACCACGACCGGATCCTGGCCGACGCCCGGGAACGCGTCGGCGCCAAGCTCGAGTACACCTGCCTCGCCACCGCCTTCTGCCCGCCCGAGTTCACCCTCGGGGAGCTTCAGCAGGTCTACGAGACCGTGTGGGGCACCGCGCTCGACCGGCCCAACTTCCGGCGCAAGGTGCTCGCCACCCCGGGCTTCGTCGAGGCCGCCCCGGGCGCCGCGCGCCTCACCGGCGGCCGGGGCAAGCCCGCCGCGCTGTACCGCGCGGGCACCGCCGCCACCCTCCACCCACCGCTGCTCCGGCCGACTCCGGAAGGACGCCCCGCATGACCACGACCACCGTCACCAAGCGCGCCGCGACAGGCGCGCTCACCGGACTCGCCCTGGGGGACGCGCTGGGCTTCCCGACCGAGTTCAACGACGTCCCGTCGATCCTCGCCGAGTTCGGTCCCTGGCGGGGGACGGACCTGCCGAAGCCGGCGATCGTCACCGACGACACCCAGATGACCCTCGCTCTGGGGAGGGGCCTGCGGACGGCGATGGACCGGGGCGTGCTCACCCCGAAGCGACTGGAGCGTCCGGTGCGCGAGGAGTTCGTGGAGTGGTACCGCTCGCCCGAGAACAACCGCGCCCCCGGCAACACCTGCCTCAAGGCCTGCCACCTGCTGACCCGCGAGGACCGGCCCTGGCAGGACGCCTCCCAGGTCGGCTCCAAGGGCTGCGGCGCCAACATGCGGGTCGCGCCCATAGGCCTGGCCCCCGGGCTGAGCGACGAACAGCGCGCGGGTGCCGCCCAGTTGCAGTCGGCCCTCACCCACGGGCACCCCACCGCGCTCGCCGCCTCCGACCTCACCGCGCACGCCGTACGGTTGCTCGCCGAGGGAGCCGAACCCACCGGTCTGATCGGCCTGTTGCGTTCCTACGCCTACGAGAACCGCACCCGCTACCACGAGTTCTGGCTCGGCGACCTGTGGACCCGCGCCCAGGACCCCACCCCCGAGCACTTCATCACCCGCGGCTGGGACGAGTGCCTGGACATCCTGGAACGCCTCCAGCGCGCCGTGCGCACCGTCTCGCCGGAGACCGACCCGTGCCTGGCGACGGGGGAGGGCTGGATCGCGGAGGAGGCCCTGGCGACCGGCCTGCTCTGCTTCCTGCTCTTCGTCGACGAACCGCTCACCGCCCTGCGCCGCGCCGCCTGCACCGCGGGCGACTCCGACTCGATCGCCTGCCTGACGGGCGCCTTCGCCGGTGCCCACCTGGGCGCGGACGCCTGGCCGGACGCCTGGACCGGCCGCATCGAGTACCGGGACGAGCTGCTGGCGCTGGGGGCGCTCTGGGACGCCCGTCCCTAACCCGCCCGGAGGGCCGAGGCACGGCGGGTGCGGACGAGGAAGTCCTCCACCCGTCGGCGGTCCGGTTCCGCGGGGAGCGGGCTGGAGCGGGCGGCCTCCCCGGCCTCCCGCTCCAGGCGCGTCATCCGTGCCCGGACCTCGGACCAGGCGACCTCGCCCCGCTTCACCGCGAGCAGCGTCTCGCGCTCCTCGCCCACGTCGATCGTGAGGGTGCCCGTGCGCAGCACGTCGCGGGCGGAGGCCAGGAGACGGAGCAGGTGCACGGCGTGCTTCCAGCGGGGTGCCCCGTGGGCGCGGACGTCGGCCTCCAGTCTGCGGCGTTGGCCGTAGGCGTACCTGGTGAACGTCTCGTGGACCCGGCGGGAGAGGAACGCGCCGCGCAGGGCGAGCAGCTCGCGTCCGGTGTCGTCGGCGTGCTCCACGAGCGGCGAGTGCAGGCACTCCAAGATGTTGGGGTCGGCCCGCAGGGCCAGCTCGCAGAAGCGTTCCAGCTCCCAGCTGAACTGCTCCTCGGCCGGTCCCTCAACATGGGTCGGCGGCTTCTCGAAGCGCCAGAACAGGGGAGTGGGGGCGAGGAAGACGCCCCGGCGGTCGGTGTCGCTGCCCTCCGTGGCCAGACCGAAGGCACGCGACCCCATGACGCAGGCGTAGACGGTGTGGTCGCGGACCAGGTGCTCGGGGTGCATGACCGTGAGCGTAGGCGGCGGCTCACGCCGGACGAATCGAATTTCCCTCCACCGTGATCTGCTCCGGAGGCAGTGGACCGGTCGCCGGGCCCCGGTCCACCGGTGATCCGGAACCGGCTGTCGTGACAGGCGTGGTTGACGGTGCCGCCCGAGACGTTCGCCAGGAGGCAGCGCTGGTGGGCGCAGATCGCCGAGAACGCCCTGAAGTCACCCTGCTCCGGCTGCTTCACCACGGCTTTCTCCTCCTTGAGGATCACCCCTCCACCTACCGGGATGTCGCCGGTCGAGGCCGGCTCCCGGCCTGCCGACGCGTCGGGCGCGGCGGTGTCCGTGGCGGAGCCCGGCGAGGAACCCTCGTCGTTCCCGACCCCGCCGCAGCCGACGGCCAGTGCCGTCGCGCCTGTCGCGAGAAGGACCGTGCGTCGCGTCGCAGGAAGGGGTGTGTCGTCATTTCGGGGGAGAGAACCGCGGGCGAGGCGGAGGGGACCCGGCGGTCTGCCACCGGACGCGCCGTCCGTCTCGGCGGGCGGGCACCGGGCACCGGCCGCGCCCGTTCTGACTAGGCTGGACGACCGACACCCACGTCGGCAGGCCGGCGAGTGAACACGCCGGCACACCCGTACATCAGCGCACCAGCAAGGAGCATCGTCGTGGCGGTACGAGCGGTCCGGGGCGCCGTCCAGCTCGAGCGGGACGAGTCCGACCACATGGAGGAGCAGGTCGGCGCCCTGCTCACCGCTGTTCTGCAGCGCAACGGTCTGGCCGCGGACGACCTGATCAGTATCTGGTTCACGGCCACGCCCGACCTGCACTCCGATTTCCCGGCAGCTGCCGCCCGCAAGCTCGGCATCGTCGACGTCCCCCTGATCTGCGCCCAGGAACTGGACATCGAGGGCGCCATGCCCCGCGTCGTCCGCATCCTCGCGCACGTCGAGTCCGACCTGCCGCGTGCCGACATCGCCCATGTGTACCTCGGTGCCGCGGCGGCCCTGCGCAAGGACATCGCACAGTGAGGACCGCACTCGTCATCGGCACCGGGCTGATCGGCACGTCCGCCGCCCTCGCCCTGTCCCGGAGGGGCGTCGTCGTCCATCTCGTCGACCACGACCCGGAGCAGGCCCGTACGGCCGCCGCACTCGGCGCCGGCACCGACCGGGAGCCGGAGGGGCCGGTGGACCTGGCGATCGTCGCCGCCCCGCCCGCCCATGTGGCCGAAGCCCTCGCCGAGGCCATGAGCCGTGGTGCGGCGCGCGGTTACATCGATGTCGCCAGTGTGAAGGGCGGTCCGCGCCGTGAGCTCGAGCAGCGGGGGCTCGACCTGTCGGCGTACCTCGGTACCCATCCCATGTCCGGCCGGGAGAAGTCCGGCCCGCTGGCCGCCGGCGCGGATCTCTTCGAGGGCCGCCCGTGGGTGCTCACCCCCACCCGGGACACCGACACCGAGGTGCTGAACCTCGCCCTCGAACTGGTCTCGCACTGCAGGGCCGTGCCGGTCGTCATGGACGCCGACGCCCACGACCGTGCCGTGGCCCTCGTCTCCCACATGCCGCACCTGGTGTCCAGCATGGTCGCCGCCCGCCTGGAGCACGCCGAGGAGGCCGCCGTACGGCTGTGCGGGCAGGGAATCCGGGACGTGACCCGGATCGCCGCCTCGGACCCCCGGATGTGGATCGACATCCTCTCCGCGAATCCCGGACCGGTCGCCGACCTGCTCACCGACGTCGCCGCCGACCTGGAGGAGACGGTGCGGGCCCTGCGCGCGCTGGAGTCCTCCGACGAGGACAAGCGCCGCGAGGGCGGCACCGGCATCGAGGGCGTGCTGCGCCGAGGCAACGCCGGCCAGGTCCGGGTCCCCGGCAAGCACGGCTCCGCGCCGCGCGTCTACGAGGTCGTGGCGGTGCTCATCGACGACCAGCCGGGCCAGCTGGCCCGCATCTTCGCCGACGCGGGACGGGCGGGCGTCAACATCGAGGACGTGCGCATCGAGCACGCGACCGGGCAGCAGGCCGGTCTGGTGCAGCTCATGGTGGAACCCAGCACGGCCCCGGTGCTCACCGCGGCACTCCGGGAGCGGGGCTGGGCGATCCGCCAGTAGCACCCGCCGGGCGGCGGGCGGGCGGTGTGTCCCGGGACAGCGCCCGTGCCGGCTCCGGGGCCCCGCGCACAGCCGGGAGCGGGCAGGGCCGATCGAGGGACATACACCCAGTAACCTTGTCCAGGGCAATCGCGCCCCGCTCCCCGCCAGCCAGGTCCAGGAAGGTCCCCACTGTGGAAAGCGCCACGCCAGTGATTGTCGCCATCGACGGTCCGTCCGGCACGGGCAAGTCGAGCACGTCGAAGGCCGTGGCGGCACAGCTCGGCCTGAGCTACCTGGACACCGGCGCCCAGTACCGGGCGATCACGTGGTGGATGGTCGCCAACGGCATCGACATCGCCGACCCCTCCGCGATCGCCGCCGTGGCAGGCAAGCCCGAGATCGTCTCCGGCACCGACCCGGCGGGACCGACCATAACGGTCGACGGTGTCGACGTGGCCGGTCCGATCCGCGAGCAGGACGTCACCTCCAAGGTCAGCGCCGTCAGCGCGGTCCCCGAGGTGCGTTCCCGGATCACCGAGCTGCAGCGCACGATCGCCGGCTCCGCCGTCACCGGCATCGTCGTCGAGGGTCGCGACATCGGTACCACCGTGCTGCCCGACGCCGACCTGAAGATCTTCCTCACCGCCTCCCCGGAGGCGCGCGCCGCCCGCCGCAGCGGTGAGCTGAAGGGCGCCGACCTGCACACCACCCGCGAGGCCCTGATCAAGCGGGACGCGGCCGACTCCAGCCGCAAGACCTCCCCGCTGGCCAAGGCGGACGACGCGGTCGAGGTGGACACCACCGACCTGACGCTGAAGCAGGTCATCGAATGTGTCGTCACCCTCGTCGAGGAGAAGCGAGCCGGACGGTGACCGGACTTCCGTCGGCGCGGGGCGCCGAGGTCGGGCGGCGGATCGGCGTCGGCCTGATGTACGGGCTGTGGAAGCCGCGCGTGCTGGGCGCCTGGCGGGTACCCGCGGCCGGTCCGGTGGTGCTCGCCGTGAACCACTCCCACAACATCGACGGACCGATGGTCATGGGCGTGGCGCCCCGGCCGACGCACTTCCTGATCAAGAAGGAGGCGTTCGTCGGACCGCTCGACCCGTTCCTGACCGGCATCGGCCAGGTGAAGGTGGACCGGGACACCACCGACCGCACGGCGGTCTCCCAGGCGCTCGGCGTCCTGCGGGAGGGCGGCGTCCTCGGTATCTTCCCCGAGGGCACCCGGGGTGAGGGCGACTTCGCCTCGCTGCGCGCGGGGCTCGCGTACTTCGCCGTACGCGGCGGCGCGCCGATCGTGCCCGTCGCCGTGCTGGGAAGTTCCGGGCGGGGCGGGCGGTTGATAAAGGGGCTGCCCCCGCTGCGCTCCCGTGTCGACGTCGTCTTCGGCGACCCGTTCGACGCGGGCGACGGTGACGGCCGCCGCACCCGCAAGGCGCTGGACGCGGCGACCGAGCGGATCCAGAAGCAGCTCACCGCGCACCTGGAAAACGCCAGACGCCTCACCGGGCGCTAGGCGACACTGAGTAGTGGATCACCCGGAACCGGGCATTCCACCGACCACGATGGACAACGAGGTACGGACTTCATGAACGACCACATCCAGCCCGACGGCTCGGCCGAGCACGAGCACGATCACGGGGCGCTCGGTGACGCCGAGTTCGCGGAGTTCATGGAGCTCGCCGCGGAGGAAGGCTTCGCCCTCGAGGACGTCGAGGGCGCCATCGAGGCCGCCGGACACGGTCCGCTGCCCGTGCTCGCCGTCGTCGGACGCCCCAATGTCGGCAAGTCGACTCTGGTGAACCGCATCATCGGCCGCCGCGAGGCCGTCGTCGAGGACAAGCCCGGCGTCACCCGGGACCGCGTCACCTACGAGGCCGAGTGGGCCGGCCGCCGCTTCAAGGTCGTCGACACCGGCGGCTGGGAACAGGACGTCCTCGGTATCGACGCCTCCGTGGCGGCGCAGGCCGAGTACGCGATCGAGGCGGCCGACGCCGTGGTGTTCGTGGTGGACGCCAAGGTCGGCGCGACCGACACCGACGAGGCCGTCGTCCGGCTGCTGCGCAAGGCGGGCAAGCCGGTCGTCCTGTGCGCCAACAAGGTGGACGGCCCGAGCGGTGAGGCCGACGCCTCCTATCTGTGGTCCCTGGGCCTGGGCGAGCCGCACCCCGTCTCGGCCCTGCACGGCCGCGGCACCGGCGACATGCTGGACCAGGTCCTGGAGGCGCTGCCCCAGGCACCCGCGCAGACCTTCGGCACGGCGGTCGGCGGCCCCCGCCGGGTCGCCCTGATCGGCCGCCCGAACGTCGGCAAGTCCTCGCTGCTGAACAAGGTCGCCGGTGAGGAGCGCGTCGTCGTCAACGAGATCGCCGGCACCACCCGTGACCCGGTCGACGAGCTGATCCAGCTGGGTGGAAAGACCTGGAAGTTCGTCGACACCGCGGGCATCCGCAAACGCGTCCACCTCCAGCAGGGCGCCGACTACTACGCCTCGCTGCGCACCGCCGCCGCCGTGGAGAAGGCCGAGGTGGCCGTCGTCCTCCTCGACGCAGCCGACTCCATCTCGGTGCAGGACCAGCGCATCGTCACCATGGCCGTCGAGGCGGGGCGGGCGCTCGTCCTGGCCTTCAACAAGTGGGACACCCTCGACGAGGAGCGCCGCTACTACCTGGAGCGGGAGATCGAGACCGAGCTCGACCAGGTGATGTGGGCGCCGCGGGTGAACGTGTCGGCCCGTACCGGACGCCACATGGAGAAGCTGGTACCGGCGATCGAGACGGCGCTGGCGGGCTGGGAGACCCGCGTCCCGACGGGCAGGCTGAACGCCTTCCTCGGCGAGCTGGTCGCCTCCCACCCGCACCCCGTGCGGGGCGGCAAGCAGCCGCGCATCCTGTTCGGCACGCAGGCCGGCACCAAGCCGCCGCGGTTCGTCCTGTTCGCCTCCGGCTTCATCGAGGCGGGCTACCGGCGGTTCATCGAGCGCCGACTGCGCGAGGAGTTCGGCTTCGAGGGCACGCCGATCCACATCTCGGTGCGGGTGCGCGAAAAGCGCGGCAAGAAGAAGTGACCCGACGGCACACAGGGTGAAGGGGGCGGTCCCGACCGGGACCGCCCCCTTCACCGTGCCTCGTCGGCGGGCTCGGTGGCCCTGGGTCAGGGCTCCCGGCGCGGGGCCGGGGGCAGTGCCGCCGGCACGTGGTGCATCCCGATGGCGTGCCGACCGACCGCTGTGACCTGCTGCCACTGCGGCTGCTGCCCGGCGGTCTGACGGGCGCTGCTCGCCCCCGCGCCGTAGTCGCTGTACGACCCGCCGCCGAGGGAACCCCCGAAGGTCCCCGAACCGTGGCCGACGGACGAGTCCGTACCGGCGGACGGGCTCGTTCTGTGCGGGATGCTTCCGAAGGCGGTGAAGCCCAGTTTCTCCTCGCCGCTGCGGTCGCCCGGCAGTGAGCGGAAGGACTTCACGTACTCGGCGTAGAGCGCGTCGTAGATCGGTGTGGCCGAAGGGCCGCTCGTGGAGTCCTGAGCCGACCGCACCGGGGCGGGGACCAGCGGGACGGCCTGGCGGCGGGGAGCGTCGTATGCGTGCACACATCTCCAAACGACCCCGCCCGGCAAGGGATGCGGCCCCCATGGGTTTTCGCCGGTCACCGGCCGGTCGGCGTCCTCCGACGGCCGGCCGACCGAGCCCCTTCGCCGCTCAGAGGCCGGCGAGCGGCAGTGCCGCCGCGACCAGCCTCCCGTTCGCCGCCGCCCGGTCCAGGGCGTCGCGCAGCAGGTCCTCGCGCGGCTGGCGGCCGATCGAGCCGACCGGGGCTGCGAACAGCAGCACCTGCTGGTGCTTGTTGGCGGCCGTTCGCCAGCCCTCGGTGACCTGGAGCGGCTGGTGCGCCTGCCACCAGGCCACCGGCTGTCCGCCGTGCGGATTCGGCTGGAGCACCGCGTGCAGTTGGCCCACGGCCAGCAGTACCGACCAACCGTGCAGCACGGGAGGTGTGGTGGACAGCACGGTCACGGGGAGGAAGCCCTGCTCGATGAGCAGCGGCAGGAAGTCGTCGCCGGGCGCGAGCGAACCGGGCCGCGCGACCGGCGCGGTCGGCTCGACGACCAGGGCCGGGTGCAGCTCCCCGGCGATCAGGACGAGTCCGCTGGTCACGCCGAGCACGGCCTGTTCCGGTGCGGCCTGTTCCGGTGCGGTGTGTCCCGGTGCGACGTGTGCGGCCTGCATGGCGGGTGCGGCCGGTGCGGGCGCGGTGTCGTTTCCGCCGATGGACCGCACGGCGCCCTGGAGTTGCTCCTCGGTGACCTGGACGACCTGCGAGGGCAGACAGGTGGAGTGGGCGAAGGCGAGGATGGCGGTCTCGTCCCCGATGAACAGGACTGTGCTGGTGCGCTCCTGCTCCGGGTCGCCCGGGGTGCGGCAGGAGGTGCAGTCGTAACCGCCCGGGGCGGAATCTCCGGCGAGCAGGCGGTCGGCTTCTTCGTCGCCGATCTCGGCGCGTACCTCGTCGCTGACGTCGAGCATGCGCGGCACGGGTGGCTCCCTCGGGATGCGGTGCGTGGCGAGGCCGGGGGCTCCCGGCCCGTGGTCCGGGCGGGTCCCCGGCTCATACAGAAGACAACGGGCGATCTGCGGGGGGAGTCACGCCCCGGAGCGAACGGAATCGAACCATCTGACGCACCCGGTCACTTCCGGCAAGGAATCGGGCACTCGTCGTCAACTGCCTTCGATGTCAACGGCGTTGCCTGGACGAAGTGACTCACGGGACATCCGGCGTGTCGGTCGGTAAATCATGAAATAAGGGGATAAGGTGGGTGCCCTGAAACTGACGCTGCTTAGGGTAAAGGTGAACTGGCCTGGGAGGACGGGAAGTTGTTTGATCCTGCCGGTTCGGCGTTGACGCACGGCGTCTCGTGACGTGGTGGTGGCGCTCTGCCTTGGGGGACCCCGAGTCCTTGGAGAGGGAACTACATGCACGAATGTGCCGGCAACACCCGCGACAACATCCACGACGACGTCCACGACGCCCGGAAGGCTCAGAAGCCCCGTACGGCGGCGGTTCTGGCCGGCGCGGCGCTGCTCGCGCCCCTCGGGCTGCTGGCCGGGACCGGCAACGCCGCGGCGGCGGACAGCGGAGTGTGGGACCGCATCGCGCAGTGCGAGAGCGGTGGCAACTGGCGCATCAACACCGGCAACGGCCACTACGGCGGGCTGCAGTTCACCGCCTCCACCTGGCGCGCATTCGGCGGCACGGCCTATGCGCCGACCGCCGACCGGGCCACCAAGCCCCAGCAGATCGCCGTCGCCACCAAGGTCCAGCGGGCCCAGGGGTGGGGTGCCTGGCCCACCTGCTCGGTACGCGCCGGGGCGTCCGGGAGCGCACCCGCTGTCGACCCGGGGTCCGCGCAGAAGGATCCGGCGAAGCCGGCGAAGGCACCGGCCCAGTCGTCGGGCGCCGCGAAGCAGGGCTCGTCCGGCGGCTACTACACCGTCCGCAAGGGCGACACACTGAGCGGCATCGCCGCCCGGCACGGAACCACCTGGCAGCGGCTGCACGCCGCCAACAAGGACGTCATCGGCGGCGATCCCGACGTGATCATGCCCGGACAGCGTCTCGCGCTCTGAGCCGTTCCGGGTGAACCAGGGTCCCGGGCGAGGCCCGGTCACCCGAGGTGGGACCCGTCCGGCCGGCCCCGGTCCTCGGCCGCCCGGACGGGCCCTCCGCGTCAGACCCGGTGTCAGGCCCGGCGGCCGGGTTCCCCGCCTCCCCGGCGAACACCACCGCGCCCCGGTGCGGTTCGTGGACTAAGGCGGGCCGGTCGCGCGGTGCGGGCGGGAGTCGCTGTTCGGCGATCACCCCGCACGCGTGGAGCGCGGCCGCGACCGGCAGTCCGTACGTGCGGGCCGCGACCGCGGTCCACCGTTACTTCAAGCGCGAGCACGGTGCCCGCACGACGGCCGTGGTCTCCCCGACCGGTCCGCGTCCGCCGCCTGCGCCAGATTCGTCGAGAGGGGTCTGAGGACCGAGGGCCACAAGGGGATCACCGAAGAGGTCGACTTCGCCCTGCCCGACTTCCGCGCGGTGGCCGCCGACCTGGAACAGCAGGGCGCCGACCTCGTCCTCGGCGCCATCGACAGCCACGGCGACGCACGCCTCTGCCAGGCCGTGGACGAGGTCGGCGCCCGGGTCACCGCCAAGGTCACCGACGTGCAGAACCAGACGTCCGCCGTCGCCGAGAACTGCAAGGACGTCCCGCACTGCCGCAACGCCCTGTGGGCCTCCTGCTCCGGCCGCGACTTCGACGACACCGGCCACGAGGCGGTACGGGAGTTCCGGGACGTCACCGAGGGCCTGAAGGCACGCTCCCCGTGGCAGTCGGAGGGACGGGCCGCCGCCCACTGGTCCACCGAGGCGGCGAGGTCCTGTGCGCGCACGGGCGTCACGCGCGTGCGTCGACGACTTCGTGAACCGCGCCGACGGTTGCACCGCGGGCGGGCTGCTGCTTCCCGTCGCGTTCGCCCGCTGCCCGAACCGCCGGGGACCAACAGGACCTGTCTGTCGGTGGCCCGCCGGCGGGACGGCGAGAGCTGGAACTCCCAGGGCGACATGAACCGCACCTGCTGCGACGTACCGCACCCGGCCTACAAGCCCTGAGGTGTCGACCGCGGTCCCGGTTCCCGTGCCGGGACCGCGAAGACGGCGGGCCATGTGAGGGAAACGCGAACACTCTGTGCGGTAACGGCTTCGCCGGCATGCGGACGGCGAAATGCAAGAGGACCCGGACGTTTCTTCCGGGACCCGCCGCCGGGTTTATCCGCGCCCCCGGCGTGACGCTCGGGAATTGTCCGCGGCTTCCTTCGGAGGAGGCGTCGAATCACCCATTCGTGTGATGACCGCGAGCGCAAACGCCTGTCGTGATCCTGTGACAGAAGTGTGACCGGCGGGGGATCTCGGGCCGCGTTCCCGGCCGGGCCTTCCCCGTCCGCCGGGCAGGGCATAGCGTGACCGTATGGCACCCATTCCGACACCCTCCGCGGAACCCGACGACAGCCCGGACGCCTATGTGGGCCTGCCCGCGGACCGCGCCGAGCGGCTCGCGCGCGAGCGCGGCTGGTCGACGGTGCGGGCGCTGCCACCGGGGGCGATCATCACCATGGAGTACCTCGTGGGGCGGCTGAACTTCGAGGTGAGGGACGGCAGCGTGACGCGGTCCTGGAAGGGCTGAGACGTGGCGGTGCCCCGGGATCCGTCAGGGGCGGGTCGACGGTGCGTTGCCGCGCGGATGGCGTTCCCCGTGCGAGGGGCGGCGGCTGCCCGTCGGGGTGACCGGACTGCGCTCCGCCCGGCCCGTATACGGGCCGGGCGCCAGGTAGACGGGTGACCGGGTGGTGGAACGGGACGCGGAGACCGGCTCGGGGGCCGCGGTGTCCTCGCGGTCGGTGAGCGGCTTGAGCATGACCGGCGCCGCGGCGGGCAGGGGGGCGGCGGGCGCCGTGCGGCCCTGACGTGCGTACCGGCGCTCGCGCCAGCGGTCGCGCCAGCCGAAGATCCGGTGCTCGGCACGGGCGATCATCGGTTCGAACCAGGGCAGCGCCAGCAGGATCAGCAGGCCGGCCACCCAGCCGAGCAGTACGTCGCTCAGCCAGTGGGTGCCGAGGTAGACGGTGGACAGGCCGACACCGAGCGAGGTCACCGCGGACAGGGCGGACAGCCAGCGCCGCGCTCTCGGAGTGGAGGCCAGATAGGCCAGGATTCCCCAGGTCACCACGGCGTTGGCGGTGTGGCCGCTGGGAAATATGCTGCCGCCGAGCCACATCTCGCTGGATCCGATCTCGGTGGCGTAGTGCGGTCCGAGGCGTCCCATGCCGTACTTCGCGGCACCGACGGTGATGTTGAGCAGCAGCAGGGAGACCCCGAGCGCGAGCAGCGGACGCAGTGTGTGCTGCCGCCAGGAGCGCCAGCCCAGCCAGGCGGCGACCATCACCGCGGTCGGGCCGCGCTGGCCGAGCACCACGTAGTAGTCGACGAAGGCGTGGATCTGTGCCCACTGCTCGTAGGGACGGAAGAACATCACCCGCCAGTCCAGCCGGACCAGCCAGGACGTGATGACGACGGCCCACACGATCGCCACGTAGAAGGCCAGGGCGGAGCCGAAGAGCACCGTCCGGTGCCGGCTCATTCGAGGCACGTCGATGTGAGCCGGTCGTTCCGGCTCACGATCCAGCCTCGCGAACACCCGGTCCAGACGGGTGGGCTTACGTTCGGTACGCACCCAATCGACGTTACAGGGAGTGAACGCGCAGCCCCTCCGAATCAGCGGCTTTGTGATGACGATGTGATGTGGGATTGCTCTCAAGGTGACCTTTATTCTTGGCGAATCGGCAATCCCCGGACAGTGCTCCCTTCAATTCTTTTGATCATTCGGTGGCGCGGATTTATCGCGCTTTTGGAATTGGTTCACCAGGGGATGGCGCGGAATTTCCCCGGTGCTCACCGCCGACGGCCGGGGCGGGAGCGGCTCAGGGCGGGCCGGAACCGTTCAGCCAGAAGGCGCCGTACACCGCCGAGGCCGCCGCGACGGACGCCACCACCAGCGCCGACCTGGGCGTACGCAGCCGGGCCAGGCCCTGTGCGAGGGGCAGCAGTAACGGGAAGGCGGGCATGAGCAGGCGCGGCTTCGAACCGAAGTAGCTCGACGCGCACAGGGCGAGAACGGTGACGACACCGGCGTACACCAGCAGCGGGAGCGGTTGGCGCTGCCGTACGCAGATCACGTACAGCCACACCAGCAGACCGACCCCGAGGACCAGTCCGAGCCCCGCCAGGGCCGACGGAAACGACGTGAACTTCTCGAGGGTGAACCGGGCGAAGGCATAACCCCCGTCGAACCCGTTCCGCCATCCGGCCTGCACGTCGAGATACCCGAACGGCCCCTTCCCGGTCCGGCGGCCGACCCACAGAACGTAACCGGCGGCACCGAGCGGAGCGAGGAACATGCCGAGCGCCCGGCGGACGCGGACGCCGGGGGCGCCCGACGGTACGTGCGCGCCCTCGGGTGCGGGAACGCGCCGGGCGTCCTCGTGCGGGGCGGCGCGTTCCCCGAAGCGCACGCCGCCTACGGCTGCCGAGCCCCGGCTTCCCCCGAACGAGCGAAGGCCGGCGGGGAACCGGTGGCGGCTGTGCGCGAGAGAGGTGATGCCCGCCACCCATACCGCCGCGACCACCGCCATCCCCACCGGGCGGGTCAGCCCGGCCAGACTCGCCAGGACCCCGGCCGTCACCCAGCGCCCGGTCAGCACCGCGTACAACGACCACGCGGCGAGTGCCGTGAACAGGGACTCGCTGTACGCCATCGACTGGACGACACCGACCGGCAGCACCGCCCAGAGCAGCACCGCGCACACCCCGGCCCGCGGCCCGTACACATGGTCCGCCACCGCGAAGATCCCCCAGGCGGCGGCGAGCGAGGCCAGCACGGCGACGACGAAGCCCCCGTCGGCGTACGACAGCGGGGACACCGCCGCCAGCAGCCGCTCCAGCCAGGGGAGCAGGGGGAAGAAGGCCAGGCTCGAGTGCACGTCCCCGTTCGGGAGGCGCACCTCGTGGCCGTACCCCAACTCGGCGATCCTCGTGTACCAGAGCGCGTCCCAGCGGGCCGTCAGCAGGGTGTACGCGCTCTTGCCGCGCGCCTCGCTCCACAGCGCCAGGACGACCAGGCCCAGGGCGCGCACGGCCGCGTACCCGAGGAGCGCCGGCGCGGCCCGGCGCAGCACGCCGGGGCGGGACGGCAGGGCACACGTCTCGAGATCGGTCACGGGCCCGATTATCGAGGGCGTACGGGCCCCGGAGACGACCGGAAGGCACCGGAGGCGGCCCGAAGGAAAGTGGTGTACGCCACACGTTTCTGCCGAATCTGTGAGAGGCCCGCCACTCGATACCACCGTTCCCTCGCGTACGCTGACGTGTCGCTCGCCGTTCGTTGCGCAGGCCGGAGGCCACACCGCTCCTCTCCGGCCGAGTCGCGGGGAGTCCCCACCCCGTGGGCCCGTCGAGCGCGAGGGAACATCTGGGAGGTCTGTGCATGTCCGGGACGACCACGGCCGCCGCGCTGCGCCGTAGGGCGGCCGGGGCCGGTGCCAACCGCTGGGTGGTACTCGTCGTCCTCTGCACCAGCCTGCTGCTCGTCGCCGTCGACGCGACCGTGCTGCACGTGGCGGTCCCCGCCGTCACGGAGGACCTCAAGCCCGGCGGGATGGAACTGCTCTGGATCGTCGACTCCTACCCGCTGGTCTGCGCCTCGCTGCTGATCCTGTTCGGCACCCTGGGCGACCGGGTCGGGCGCAGACGCGTGCTCCTGCTCGGCTACGCCCTGTTCGGCGTCGCCTCCGGCATCGCGGCCCTCGCGGACAACGCGCAGGTGCTGATCGCGGCGCGGGTGCTGCTGGGCGTCGGCGGCGCGATGATCATGCCCGCGACGCTGTCGATCCTGCGGCAGGTCTTTCCGGACCGGCGCGAGCGGGCGCTCGCCATCGGCATCTGGAGCGCGGTCGCCGCGGTCGGTGCGGCGGTCGGACCCCTGCTCGGCGGGTTCCTGCTGGAGCACTTCTGGTGGGGCTCGGTCTTCCTCATCAACATTCCGCTGATGCTGGTCAGCCTCCCGGTGGGGCGGATCCTCCTGCCGGAGTCGAAGGGCGACGGCAGCGGCCCCTGGGACGTGGCGGGCGCGCTGATGGCCGCCGCCGGGCTGTTCGCGGTGGTCCTGGGCGTGAAGCGGCTCGGCGGCGGCGGCGGTGTGTGGACCGCCCTGACGCTGCTCGCGGGCGCCGCCCTGCTGTTCGCCTTCGTCCGCCGGCAGCGGCGACGCGCGCACCCGCTGGTCGACCTGCGCATGTTCGCCCGGCCGGCGTTCAGTACGTCGGTGGGCTGCATCGTGCTGGCGATGCTCGCCCTGGTGGGCCTGGAACTGATCGCCGCGCAGTACCTCCAACTGGTCCTGGGGCTGTCCCCGCTGGAGACCGGACTGCGCCTGCTGCCGCTGACGTTCGCGGCGATGGCGGCGGGACTGGCGGGGGCGCGGCTGCTGCGCCGGTTCGGGCCGCGTCGCATGGTCTGCTTCGGTTTCTGTCTGACGGCCGCCGCGGTGCTGCTGCTGACCGCGATGGGCGGGCAGGACAACCGCGCCCTGCTGCTGAGCGGCTTCGTCCTGCTCGGCTTCGGCCTGGAGACCACCCTGTTCGGGGCGTACGAGTCGATGCTGAGCGAAGCGCCCCCGGAACAGGCGGGCGGGGCCGCCGCCATAGGCGAGACCTCGTACCAGCTGGGCGCCGGAATCGGGATCGCGCTCCTCGGCAGCGTCATGAACGCCGCCTACGCGCCCGGCCTCACCGGAGTCCCCGGGGTGCCCGTGTCGGCGTCCACGGCGGCGGGACACTCGCTGGGGGAGGCCCACCAGGTCGCCGCCCGACTGGGCGGGCCCGCCGGAGCCGCCCTGCTGGACGCGGCACGCCACGCCTTCGTGCACGGGCTGCATGTGACCCTGCTGGTCAGCGCCGGCCTGCTGCTGCTCGGGGCCGTGATGGCGCTGCGGCTGCCGCGGGTGATGCACTGTGAGACGGCGGCGGCCGGGGAAACGCCCGCGGACGTGCCGGCCGAGGCCCCCGCGGACGAGCCCGCCGACGTGCCCGGGGGCAAAGCCGCCGACGTGCCCGCGCCGCGGGCGGCCGCGGACTCCCGGGTCTCGGTGTGAGGCACACCGCCGCCGGGCCGGGTGGACGTGCGCGACACCGCGTCGTACCGTCGGGTCGGTCCGAGCCGTGATGAACAGCGCTGGTTGACAAGTGTGTCGGCCGGCTCCGCCCCGGTCAGATCCCCCGGAGGGTGTCCCATGTCCGCGTCAGCGAAGTCGTCGAAGCTGCCCCCCTTCGACCCGGCCGACCCGCTCGGCCTCGACGACCTGCTGGAGCCGGAGGACCTGGCGGTCCGGGACACCGTGCGCGCCTGGGCGGGAGACCGGGTACTGCCCCACGTCGCCGACTGGTACGAGAAGGGCGAACTGCCCGGCATCCGGGAGCTGGCCAGGGAACTCGGCGGGATCGGCGCGCTCGGCATGCCCCTTCGCGGCTACGGCTGTGCGGGCGCCTCGGCCGTGCAGTACGGGCTCGCCTGCCTGGAACTGGAGGCCGCCGACTCCGGCATCCGGTCCTTGGTCTCCGTACAGGGCTCGCTCGCCATGTACGCGATCCACCGGTTCGGCAGCGAGGAGCAGAAGCAGCGGTGGCTGCCGAAGATGGCCGCCGGCGAGGTCATCGGCTGCTTCGGGCTCACCGAACCCGACCACGGCTCCGACCCCGCGGCCATGCGGACGTACGCCAAGCGCGACGGCGGGGACTGGGTCCTGAACGGTCGCAAGATGTGGATCACCAACGGATCCGTGGCCGGTGTCGCCGTGGTGTGGGCGCAGACCGACGACGGAATCCGCGGGTTCGTGGTGCCCACCGACAGCGCCGGGTTCTCCGCGCCGGAGATCAAGCACAAGTGGTCGCTGCGCGCCTCCGTCACCAGCGAGCTGGTCCTCGACGACGTACGGCTGCCCGCCGACGCGGTACTGCCCGAGGTGACCGGGCTGCGCGGACCGCTCAGCTGCCTGACGCACGCCCGGTACGGGATCGTCTGGGGTGCGATGGGCGCGGCGCGCGCCTGCTTCGAGGCCGCCGTCGACTACGCGAAGTCGCGGGAGCAGTTCGGGCGGCCCATCGGCGGGTTCCAGCTGACGCAGGCCAAACTCGCCGACATGGCGGTCGAACTGCACAAGGGGATACTGCTCGCCCATCATCTCGGGCGGCGCATGGACGTCGGCCGCCTGCGTCCCGAGCAGGTCAGCTTCGGCAAGCTGAACAACGTCCGCGAGGCCATCGAGATCTGCCGCACGGCCCGTACCATCCTCGGCGCCAACGGGATCTCGCTCGAATACCCCGTGATGCGGCACGCGACGAACCTCGAATCGGTGCTCACCTACGAGGGCACCGTGGAGATGCACCAGCTGGTGCTGGGCAAGGCGCTGACCGGGATCGACGCGTTCCGGTAGGCCCGGTGGGGGCAGGGCCGGCGAGCGGCCCTGCCTCAGCTCTGGTTGTAGAAGCCGTCCGACCGGTGCGCCGCGGGCTCTCCGCTGACGACCTCGGTGTCGGCCGGGCTGAGCAGGAACACGCGGTTGGACACGCGCTCGATGGAACCGCGCAGACCGAAGATCAGCCCGGCGGCGAAGTCGACGACGCGCTTGGCGTCACCGGCGTCCATGGCGGTGAGGTTGATGATGACGGGGACCCCGTCCCGGAACAGCTCGCCGATGGCGCGGGCGTCCCGGAAGCTGTCCGGGGTGACCGTGCCGATGCGGCGGCCCCTCTCCTCGGCGACGTCCGTGGCGACCTTGACCCGCGGATCGGTGACCCAGGCGTCCCCCGGCTCGGTCCCGTCGGAGTAGTCGTCGTCGTAGTAACGCTCGTCTTCATTGTCGTCGACGAGGCCAAGCCAGGCACTTGCCTTGCGTACCGATCCCATGGACGCCTCCTCTCACAGCGGTCCTTCTTGCTTTCCGCATCCCTATGGTCGTCCATGATGCGGATGGCGCGCCAAGTGATGGGACGCCGCGCGGGGGGTTTGTGACGGTACTGGTGCACGACGAATCCGTCGAGAGCCCAAGCCCCCCAAGGGCCCTGACGTAAGCGGATGCTGACTGTGAGTGAAATATGATTCTTCTCGGCGTATGGGTGATCGGTGGCGCGTACGGGTGAACGCGACAGCCGATACGATGCCGCCGCTCCACTTCGCGGCATCCACGGGGGAACGTCATGTTCGGAATGGTCAGGCCCTGTCGGCACCGGCTCGGTGAACGACTCACTGCTCAGTGGACGGCGCACCTGTGCGGGCTGTGCCTGGCGTTGCGCGGGGACCACGGGCAGCTCGCACGCGTGGTCACCAACTACGACGGGTTGCTCGTCTCGGTCCTGACGGAGGCTCAGGCGGCGCGCGCGGACGCCGGGCGACGCACGGCGGGGCCGTGTCCGCTGCGCGGCATGCGGACCGCCTCCGTCGCACACGGTGAGGGCGCGCGACTCGCGGCGGCCGTCTCGCTGGTCCTGGCCTCCGCCAAGGTACGCGACCATGTGGCCGACGGGGACGGGCTGCTGGCCCGCCGACCGGTGGCGCGCGCCGCGCGCCGCGTCGCCGAGAGCTGGGACCGGGCCGGGGCGCGGACCGGTTCGGACGTCGGGTTCGACACGGCCGTCCTGGTCGACGCCGTCGACCGGCAGACCGGCATCGAGTCCCTGGCCGGGCCGGGCACCCCGATCCTCACCGTCACCGAACCGACCGAGACCGCCACCGCGGCGGCCTTCGCGCACACCGCGGTGCTCGCCGGGCGCCCGCACAACGCCGGGCCGCTCGCCGAGGCCGGGCGTCTCTTCGGTCGGCTCGCCCATCTCCTGGACGCCGTGGAGGACCGGGAGGCCGACGCCGCGGCGGGCGCGTGGAACCCCCTCGCCGCCACCGGCACCCCCCTCACCGAGGCCCGCCGGCTCGCCGACGACGCCGTGCACGGCATCCGGCTCGCGCTGCGCGAGGTGGAGTTCGGCGACGGCGCTCTGGCACACCGGCTGCTCGTCCATGAACTGCCCAACTCCGTCCACCGTGCCTTCGACACCGTCTCTTGTGCCCACGGCTCCGGCCCCTACGCACCGCCCGGCACACCGGGCGTGCCCGGTGGTCCCGGAGGTCCGATGCCGCCCGAGCCGCCGCGCCGCGACCGGCGCGGGCTGCTCGCCGGCTGCGCCGTGTGGCTGGGACTGGCCTGTACGTGCCAGATGTGCTGCGGCACTTACGAGGACCCCTGGAGCCGGGAGCACAAGGACGCGGTCTGCTCCCGGTGCGACTGCGGCGGGTGCTGCGACTGCTGCAACTGCTGTGAGTGCTGCAGTTGCTGCGGCGAGGACGGCGGCTGCGACTGCGGCTGCGACTGCTGAACCGGCGTCAGGGGAGGCGTTCGAAGGGGCTCCGTAGAAGGAACCGGAGGAGCCCGAAGGGGACCCGGAGGGGCGACTTCCGGACACCTCGGGGCGGGTGACGGCCGAAAGGCACTCTTGCGTCGACCGGTCGTTCGGCCGAATACTCACCCCCAGCGCTTGTCAGGGGCACGGCATGTTCGGAATCCGGACGGTCGGTCCCCTGACTGCGCCTCACGGGCCCGAACCCCACGGGGCCCCCTACTTCCTTTGTGGAGGAACGAGAAGTGAGGATCAAGCGCACCACCCCCCGCAGCGGCATCTCGAGACGCACCCGGCTGATCGCCGTCTCCACCGGTCTCGTGGCCGCCGCCGCGATCGCGATCCCCAGCGCGAACGCGTCCGAAGCACCCACCACCTTCAGCTCCGCCGAACTCAAGAGCGTCAGCGGATCGGTGCTGAAGGCCGACATCCCGGGCACCGCCTGGGCCGTCGACAGCAAGACCAACCGGGTCGTCGTCACCGTCGACAGCACGGTGTCCCAGGCCGAGATCGCGCAGATCAAGCAACAGGCCGGTGCCGACGCCGGCGCGCTGCAGATCAAGCGCACGCCCGGTAAGTTCAGCAAGCTCATCCAGGGCGGCGACGCCATCTACGCGAGTAGCTGGCGCTGCTCCCTCGGCTTCAACGTCCGGTCCAGCAGCGGTGTCGAGTACTTCCTGACCGCCGGCCACTGCACCGACGGCGCGGGCACCTGGTACTCCAACTCCGCCCGCACCACGGCCATCGGCACGACCGCCGGCTCCAGCTTCCCGGGCAACGACTACGGCATCGTGCGCTACACCGGCTCCGTCAGCCGCCCCGGCACCGCGAACGGCGTGGACATCACCCGCGCGGCCACCCCGGCCGTGGGCACCACCGTCATCCGTGACGGCTCCACCACGGGTACGCACAGCGGCCGGGTCACCGCGCTCAACGCGACCGTGAACTACGGCGGCGGCGACATAGTCTCCGGCCTCATCCAGACCACGGTCTGCGCCGAGCCCGGTGACTCCGGCGGCTCGCTGTACGGCAGCAACGGCACCGCGTACGGTCTGACCTCCGGCGGCAGCGGCAACTGCAGCACCGGCGGTACGACCTTCTTCCAGCCGGTGACGGAGGCCCTGAGCGCCTACGGCGTCAGCGTCTACTAGGTCCACCGGGTCGACGGACCAGCAGCGGGCCGTCCAGGAGGACGGGTCGGGGGCCGGCCGGTACCACCGGCCCCCGCAGCCGGCAGCATGACGAGCCCCCGCACGGCAACCGCCGTGCGGGGGCTCGCTCTTGTGGGGGCGCGGAGTTACCAGGTTCCTTGCAGAAAGCCCCGGCGTGCACGCCGGGGATGAATGCATCTCAAGAGTGCTTTGACGCGCACTTCAGAGTGGGCGTTTCTGCTGCTCGATGTATTGACGGACGATCGCCAACGGCGCCCCGCCGCACGACGCGGAGAAGTAGGAGGGTGACCACAGGTGTCCGTGCATGATGGCGCGGTTGATCCGGCCGGTGAATTCCTGCCGTATCCGGCGAGCGGAGACGCCCTTGAGGCTGTTGACCAGCTTGGAGACGGCGACCTTCGGCGGGTAGTGCACCAGGAGGTGGACGTGATCGCGTTCGCCGTTGAACTCCTTCGGCTCCGCTTCGAAGTCCTCGCACACCTTGCGCATGATCTCTTCGCAGCGCGTCAGCATCTACACCGCCGACGTGGACCACCCGAGCGAGGTGAACCTCTACGACGGCTCCGCGCAGGCGATTTCCGGCGCCGCCGAGGCCGCCGTCGGCATGCAGGTCACCCGCAGCGGCTCCACGACCCAGGTGCACTCCGGTACGGTCACGGGCCTGGACGCCACCGTGAACTACGGCAACGGCGACATCGTCAACGGTCTGATCCAGACCGACGTCTGCGCCGAGCCGGGCGACAGCGGCGGCTCGCTCTTCTCGGGCGGCAGCGCGGTGGGTCTCACCTCCGGCGGCAGCGGCAACTGCACCTCCGGCGGCGCGACCTTCTTCCAGCCGGTGACGGAGGTCCTCTCGACGACCGGCACCCAGATCGGCTGATCCACCCGCGGTACCCGTAGTGCCTGCGGTACGCACACGGACGTCCCGTCCCTCCATGCGAGGGGCGGGACGTTTTCGTGTGCGCGCCCGGTGCGGGAAGCGCGGTTGCTGTGCGGTGTTCTGCCGCTGATTGCACCCAAAAGGGCTGTTTTTCCGCTTGATGACTCCTTATCAGGTGGCGTCGTGCGCTGCCGGCTGTCGCGGAAAGTTTTTACTGACGCGTAACTTCCCTGTGTGGCTACTCGCCCGTAACTTGACGAGTGAACAACATCCTCGTGATCCGGGTCACAGGGCGCACGGCCGTCGCATTCTCCCCTCGACGCGCAAGGAGATCACTCGATGCTGCCCTGGAAGCGAGTGGCCAGACCGCTGGCCGCACTGCTGCTGGCCACCGCGGCCCTCACCGTCCCCACCGCCACCGCCACCGCCACCGGCGCCCACGCCGCGGCTGCACCCAGCTCGGGCTGGAACGACTACACCTGCAAGCCGTCCGCCGTCCATCCCCGTCCCGTCGTCCTGGTCCACGGCACCTTCGGGAACTCCGTCGACAACTGGCTGGGCCTCGCGCCCTATCTGAAGCACCGCGGCTACTGCGTCTTCTCCCTCGACTACGGTCAGCTCGCCGGAGTCCCCCTCTTCCACGGCCTCGGCCCCATCGAGCGGTCCGCGGAACAACTCGACGCCTTCGTCGACAAGGTGCTCGCCGCGACCGGCGCCACCGAGGCCGACCTCGTCGGACACTCGCAGGGCGGCATGATGCCCCGCTACTACCTCAAGTTCCTCGGCGGAGCCGACGAGGTGAACGCCCTCGTCGGGATCGCGCCCAGCAACCACGGCACCACCCTCAGCGGCCTCACCAACCTGCTGCCCTACTTCCCGGGCGCCGGGGACCTGCTGAACGAGACCACCCCCGCCCTCGCCCAGCAGATCGCCGGCTCCGACTTCCTCACCAAGTTGAACGCGGGCGGCGACACCGTGCCCGGCGTCCGCTACACCGTCCTCGCCACCCGGTACGACGAGGTGGTCACCCCCTACCGCAGCCAGTACCTGAGCGGGCCGAACGTGCGCAACGTCCTGCTCCAGGACCTGTGCCCGCTCGACCTGTCCGAGCATCTGGCGATCGGACTGCTCGACCGGATCGCCTTCCACGAAGTCGCCAACGCCCTGGACCCGGCCAACGCCCGCCCCACCACCTGCGCTTCGGTGTTCAGCTGACACGTGTAGCCGGTGACACGCGCAGTCGGTGACACGTGCGACCGGTGACACGCAAGCCGGGGGCCTGTCCGGCCTGAGCCGCCGGACAGGCCCCCGGGTACCGGGCGGAATCGGGTCAGCGACCGTTCCGTCCGCTCGCCGCGCGCCGCCGGTCGGAGGCGAACAGCGCCGCCGAACCGAGCGCCAGCGCAGCGGCTCCGCCGACCAACAGGTACGGGGTGCTCCCGTCGCCCCCGGTCTCCGCGAGGTTCTCCGAAGCACCGGCCGCCTTGGGCTGGTTGGGGGTGGTTCCGGCGGTGTCGTCGGCGGTGTCGCCGGCCGCCGCGTCGGAGCCGTCGTCCGCGGTGTCGCCGGAGGCGCCGTCGGCCGCCGGGGTCGGCTGCGCCGTAGTGTGCGGGTCGTCGTCCCCGTGCCCGTGGTTCTCGATGGTCGACTTCTCGGCGCCGTCCTCGACCTGCTTCTCGGAGGGCGCGGAGGCGACCGGCGCCGGGGCGGCCGCGTTCTTGGGCGTGTCGCCGCCGGACTCGGCACCGCTGCCGGCGGTGCTCTTGTTCGCGGTGCTCCCGTTCGCCCCGCCGAACGTGACGTCCGAGCAGGAGTAGAACGCCTCCGGGCTGTCCGAACGCTGCCACACCGCGTACAGCAGCTGCTTGCCGGAGCGCTCGGGGAGGGTGCCGGTGAACGTGTAGAAACCGTCGGCGGCGGCCGGGTCGGTGGACGTCGCCACCGGGTTCGCCAGATCCAGGTCGCCCCAGCCCAGCGGCTTGGACGGGTCGTAGCCGGGCTTGGTGATGTACACCTCGAAGGTGCCCTTGTGCGGGGCGGTCACCCGGTACTTGAAGGTGTACGAGCCGCTGCTCACCGAAGTGGTCGGCCAGTCGTCGCGGGCCAGGTCGAGCCCCTTGAACGCCTCGTTGTTCGCACTGCACAGCTTGCCGTCGGGGATGAGCTCCTCGTGGCGTCCGCCCGCGTCGCCGATGCGTATGCCGTTCCAGTCGTAGAGCGCCTGGGTGCCGCCGGCCGCGACCGCCGCCCGGCACGCCGCCGACTTCGGGCTCTCCGGTCCCTCGGCGAAGCACTGCGCGACCCTGCTGACCGGGTCGCCCATCGAACCGTGCGCGGCCGCCGGTGCGGCGGACAGCCCGGTCAGGGCGAGCGGGACGATACCGGCGGCGGCGACGGCGGCCTTGCGGCGTGCGGTCATGGGGCAGCAACTCCTCGGAACGATCACTGGACTTGGGGGAATCCCGTGGGGGGACGGCTCAGAAACTAGCCCCAAGAAACAGTGAGATCGCCTGGCAGAGGCCGTGCGAGGAGATCCTTATGGCCGCGTTAAGGAAGTGCTCAGGCTGAGATCAGGTAGGCGACGTACGCGGTGTGACGGACGCCGCCGAACGGACACGCTCAGCCGTCCGGCCACCAGGTGCGGGCGATGTCCTCGCGGATCTCCGGGCGCGTGGCCGGGTACTCGTCGGTCTTCTCGCGGATCCGGCGGGCTTCCGTCTTCTTCGGGGGCTTCTGTGCGGTGACACGGCGCATGGCTGCCTCCTTCGGGGTCCACGGACACCGCGGTCCCGCAGGGGTGGACCTTTCGGGGGAGAGTTCCCCATGGAGCCCGATCTGTCTGTGGCCCCGATCACGAATCGATTGTCAGTGGCAGCTGCCACTCTTGCCCCATGACCGACGACAGTGACGTCACGGGCACGGCGGGTGTCGACTGGGACCTGGCGGCCGCGGCCTTCGACGAGGAACCGGACCACGGGCTGCGCGACCCCCGGGTGCGCGAGGCCTGGGCCGTGCGGCTGCGTTCCTGGCTGCCCGCCCGGGCGAGCGATGTCCTCGACCTGGGCTGTGGCACCGGCAGCCTCTCCCTGCTGGCCGCCGAGCAGGGGCACCGGGTGACCGGGGTCGACCGGTCCCCGGCCATGGTGGCGCTCGCCCGGGAGAAGACGGCCGGACGCGACGCGGTGTTCCTCATCGGTGACGCCGCAGCGCCCCCAACGGGGAAGCGGCGTTACGACGTCGTCCTCGTGCGGCACGTGCTGTGGACGCTGCCCGACCCGGCCCGGGTGCTGCGGCACTGGCGGGGGCTGTTGCGTCCCGGTGGCCGGTTCGTGCTGGTGGAGGGGGTCTGGGGGACGGTGAGCCCGGTCGGCATACCGAAGGACCGGCTCGCCGCGCTCCTCGCCCCGCTCACCGCACGGGTACGGATCGAGGGGCTGTCGGACGAGGCGGCGCTGTGGGGGAGGGAGGTGGGTGACGAGCGGTACGCGGTGGTCGCGATGCCGGAGTGAGGCGGGCCCGGCCGGCCGCCTCTTCACCTCAGGAGCGCGTCGAAGCGGCCTCCGCGGGCTCGGGCTTCCAGTTCGTCGAGGGCGGCGACGGCGGTGGCCGCTGCCCGGGGGTCAGCCTGCGGGAGGCCGCTCGCTGCGAACTCGTCCTCGTCGAGCCGTCGTACGTCCGTGCCGTCGGCGGAGCGCCACAGGTCCAGGTCGAGGTCCTCGACCACCAGCTCCGTACCGGTGAGCACGGCCGGGCGGGTGATGTCGCAGTAGTGGCCCTTGAGGGTGCCCCCGGCGGTGCGCACCTCCTTCACGGAGTACCACCGGTCGCGCCAGTAGTACTCGGTGAAGACGTCACCGGGTTCGAAGCGGACGAAGCCGAAGTCGCGGGCGCCGTCACCCGCCCAGGGAGCGCGCACGGTGACGCGGGTGCCGTCGTCGGAGAGGAGGTCGGCGGGGTAGCGGATCTTGGTGCGGCCCGCCTTGACGAGGACGACCTCGACGCGTGCGGGGCCCTCAGACGAGTTCGCGGACATGGCGTACCTCCGTTGCGCAGATTTCGTAGCCGAACCATTCGTTGATCGCGATCATCGGTTCGTTCCCGGTGTCGTTGCCCGTGAAGGCCTCCGTGCACCCGGCGGCGCGGGCGCGGTGCAGGGAGGCGTTCTTGGCGAGTTTGGCCAGGCCCCGGCCGCGGTGGGCGCGGGCGGTACCGGTCATGGCGGTGCTGTAGCGGCCGGCGCCGTCGGTGTAGGCCGCGGTGAAGGCGGCAGGGGTGCCGTCGACCACCGAGACCGTGGTCAGGGCGAGGTCGAGCAGCGGGTGCCGCCAGGTCTCCTCGAGCCATGCCTCGTAGTCGGCGAACTCGGTGTCGATGTCGCTCGGTTCGTCCGACGAGGTCTCCGCGTCCAGGACGAACAGCGGGCGCGGGTCGTCGGCGAAGTCGGCGCCGGTGCGCAGCTCGACGCCGGACGGTGGATCCTGGAGCGGCGGCAGGGTGCCGCCCGCCAGGTCCAGCCGCAGGAAGTACGCGGACCGGCTGGCCCGGTAGCCGCGCCGCTCGGCGAACGCGCGGTTGTCCGGCGCGTCCATGACCCAGGTGTAGACCTTGCGGGCGCCGAGGGCGGCCAGGCGCTCCTCGGCGGCGCGCACCAGCAGCGACCCGGCGCCGCGCCGGGTCCTGTCCGCCCGTACGTAGACGTTGGCGGAGCCCTGACCGGGCTCCGGACTGGCGTGGGCGAGGCTGAGCTGGACGGTGCCGATGATCTCCCCGTCCTCCTCGGCGACGAGCTGCCCGAAGTGGGCGTCGGGGTGGGAGTGCCGCAGATGGTGCAGCACGGACTCGGGGGTGGACAGCATGAAGGGGACGGCGAGCCTGCGGACGTGGGAGAACCCCTCTACGTCGGCCGGGACTTCGGGACGCAGGTCGCGCACGGTGATGGCCATGGGGACGCACGCTACGGGGGGACGCGCTGGGGCTGCCTCTCATTTTCCGCCGGGTGCGGGACAATCGGGCCGTGACCCTGAAGATCCATATCGACGACAGCGCGCCCCCGTACGAGCAGGTGCGGGCGCGGATCTCCGAGCAGGCACGGTCGGGAGCCCTGCCGGTGGGCTACCGGCTGCCGACGGTGCGGGGCCTGGCCGAGACCCTCGGCCTCGCCGCGAACACGGTGGCCAAGGCCTACCGTGCGCTGGAGGCGGACGGCGTGATCGAGACCCGCGGCCGCAACGGCACGTTCGTCGCCGCCGCGGGTTCGGCCGCGGAGCGGGAGACGGCGTCGGCGGCCCAGGCCTACGCGGAGCGGGTGCGGCGGCTCGGGCTGAGCGAGGAAGCGGCCCTGGCCGCCGTACGGGACGCGCTGCGGGCGGCTTACGGAGGGTGAACCACGGGCGGCTACAAGTACAGCCCTGCCTCCGCCTTTCCGCGCGGTTCCGGCAGTGCCGTCGGGGAGGTGCCCCGGCGCAGGGCGTACAGCTCGGCCAGGGTGGCGCCCTCGCGGCCGACGCCGTCCTCGTGGCCCAGCCAGTTCACCGCCTCCGTCCGGGTCAGTGGCCCCACCTCGATGCGGGCGAGGCAGCGGCCCGGACGGACGACGGCCGGATGGAGGCGCTCCAGGTCCTCGTTGGTGGTGACGCCGACCAGGACGTTGCGGCCCTGGCCGAGCAGGCCGTCGGTGAGGTTGAGCAGCCGGGACAGGGCCTGTCCCGCGGTGTGCTTGGCCTCGCCGCGGATCAGCTCGTCGCAGTCCTCCAGCAACAGCAGCCGCCAGCGCCCCTTGCCCGCCGCGTCCTCCTCGCCGATGGCGATGTCCATCAGGTAGCCGACGTCGGAGAAGAGCCGCTCGGGGTCCAGGACGCAGTCCACCTGGCACCAGTCCCGCCAGGAGCGGGCCAGGGTGCGCAGCGCGGACGTCTTGCCGGTGCCCGGCGGGCCGTGCAGCAGGAGCAGCCGGCCCGCGATGTCCTCGGGCGTGGTCTTCATCAGGCGGTCCATCGCGCGGGCCACCGGCGCGGTGTAGTTGGGCCGGATCTCGTCCCAGGTGCCCGCGGAGATCTGCCGTGTGGTGCGGTGCGGACCACGGCGCGGGGAGACGTACCAGAAGCCCATGGGCACGTTCTCCGGCTGCGGTTCCGGTTCGTCCGCGGCACCGTCCGTCGCCTCGTCCAGGATCTTCGCCGCGAGTTCGGCGGTGGTCGCGGTGACGGTGACGTCGGCGCCCCGGTTCCAGCGGGAGACCAGCAGCGTCCAGCCGTCGCCCTCGGCCAGGGTGGCGCTCCGGTCGTCGTCCCGGGCGACCCGCAGCACCTCGGCGCCGGTGGGCAGCAGGGTCGCGGCGGAGCGCACCCGGTCGATGGTGGCCGCGTGCGAGAACGGCTGCTCGCCCGTGACGAAGCGGCCGAGGAACAGAGCGTCGACGACGTCGGACGGGGAGTCGCTGTCGTCGACGTTGAGCCGGATCGGCAGGGCGTCGCACGGGTCTGCAGGCATGCCGCCATGATCGGTCACACGGGCGCCCCGCGCACCCGGTTTCCGTGGGCGCGCGGGGGCACGCGGGTGGCCCGGGGCGGCGGCCGGTCCGGTCGTGCCGGACGGCGTCACCGCCGACCGGGCGCCGCCAGCCGCCGTGCGTGCCGCGCCCGGCGGACCACCGCGTACCCCTTGGTCAGGGCCCGGTCCCGGACGAACACGCGGCTGAGGGCGCGGCCTTCCACCAGCCGTTCGAACTCGGCGGTGTCCGTCGACCGGCGCACGGTGACGCGCCGCAGCGCGTACGGTCCCTGGGACCGGCGGGCGAGACCGTTGCCGACGGCGAGCGCCTGCGCGTACCCCGTCTCCCGCACCGCCTCCCGCACCCGGCGGCTGGAGTAGCCGTAGGGATAGGCGAACGAGGCGGGCGCGCGGCCCAGTCGGTCCGAGACGATCTCCTTGCAGAGGACCAGTTCGGAGCGCAGCCGCCGGTCGTCGAGCTGGTCGAGCTGCGGGTGGCTGTGGCTGTGGCCGCCGATCTCCACCCCCGCGTCGGCCAGTTCGCGCACCTGCTCCCAGTCCAGCATGGTGTCCAGGCCGCCCCCGGTGTCGTGCGGCCCCCGGAGCCAGCCCGTGGAGACGAACAGGGTGGCCGGGAAGCCGTGCCGGGCGAGCACGGGCAGGGCGTGCCGGTGCACGCCCTCGTAGCCGTCGTCGAACGTGACGAGCACCGGCCGCTCGGGCAGCGGGCGTCCCGTGCGCCAGCAGGCGGCCAGTTCCGCCGTGTCGACGGGGGTGAGGCCCCGCTCGGCGATCACCGCCATCTGCTCGGCGAACGCCTGCGGGGTCACGGACAGCGCGCGGGTGGCGTCGTTGGGCTCGGTGGCCACCGAGTGGTACATGAGGATCGGGACGCGTTCGTCAGTCACGTCGGCCATGGGCGCCTCCTTGCTCCTCGCCCGGGTGCACCCCGGCACGGCGGGCCTCGCCGCCGACGTCCACCACGCAGAACGTGACCCCGCCCCGCCGGGCCCGCACGCTCCCCACCACGTATCCGCCCGCCGCCGTGAGCACCCCGGCGACGATCGCGCCCGCGCGTCCCGCGCCACCCGGCCGGGCCAGCAGGGCGTCGCGCAACCCCCGTACCACCCCGGCCGGCAGGACACGCGTGGTGTACCGGCGTTCCGACTCCAGCCCCTTCCCGGCGCCGACGCTCCGCGCCACCAGCGCCTTGGACAGCCCCTCGGCGTAGGTGCGGGTGCGGAAGTAGCGGAAGTGCTCGCGGACCTGGGGCACCCGGTGGTGGATCACCGCGCGGTCGTCGATCAGCAGGACCGCGTCGGGCCGGGCACGGCTGAGGCGGATGCACAACTCCGTCTCCTCCCCGCCCAGCGGGCGCTTGTCGCCGTCCCGTCCGATACCGGTGGCGAAGCCGCCCGCGGCGTCGAAGGCGCTGCGCCGGAAGGAGGCGTTGCCGCCAAGGACGTTGCGCACCCGCACCCGCCCGCGCGGCAGCCCCCGGTACGTGCAGCCCACCACCCAGTCGAACTCCTCGGGGAACCAGCCGGGACGCCGGCCCGACGCCCAGACGGGCTCGGTGCGCCCGCCGACCGCCATCACCCGCGGATCGGCGTAGCCCTCGGCGAAGTGCCTGAGCCAGTCGCGTTCGGCCACGGCGTCGTCGTCGAGGAAGGCGACGATCTCACCGCGCGAGGCGGCGATGCCGGTGTTGCGGCCGGCGGACAGGCCGCGGGGGCCCGCGTTGGCGAGCACCCGCACGTCGTCGGTGTCCCGGTACTCCTTGACCAGACGGTCCAGCAGAACCTGGTTGTGGTCCACGACCAGCAGGGTCTCCAGGGCCGGCCGGGACTGCGCCCGCACCGAGGCGACCGCCGCGAGGACGTCCTCCCAGCGGTCCTCGGTGTAGGCGCAGATCACGACCGAGATGCCGGTGTCACCACAGCCGCCGGGGGCACCGGGGATGCCGGGGTCGCTCAAGACACCTTCCCCCGGACCGTTCCGAGCAGCGGCGAGTGATGCGGACGGCGGCGCAGGGCCCGCCGGTTGGAGCGTTCCCCGAGGATCACCCCGAGGACGCGGAACCCGTCCCGCACGGCCCGAAGATTGCTCGTGCCGTGGATGCGCAGGTACTCGTGGCTGGGTATCTCCTGCACTCTCAGCCCGGCCTTGACGACCCGGATGTTCATCAGGGTCTCGACCTCGAAGCCGGTGCAGTCGAGGTCGATCTTGTCCAGGCAGTGCCGCCAGAACGCGTTGTAGCCGTAGCAGAGGTCGGTGTAGCGGGCGCCGAACTTGCGGTTGACGACACCGCACAGGACCCGGTTGCCGAGCTTGCGGATGAAGGTCATGTCGTCGGTGCCGCCGCCGTTGGCGAAGCGGGACCCCTTGGCGAAGTCGGCGCCCGAGACCAGGGCGGAGACGTACGACACGATCTCGTTGCCGTCGGCCGAGCCGTCCGCGTCGACCATCACGATGATGTCGCCGGTGCAGGCCTGGAACCCGGCGTTCAGGGCGTCCCCCTTGCCCTTGCCGCGCTGTTCGACGACCTTGACGTCCGGCCGCAACTCGCGGGCCACTTCGACGGTGTTGTCGGTGGAGTTGCCGTCGACCAGGACCACTTCGTGGATCCAGTCGGGGAGCGTCTTGAAGACGTACGGCAGGTTCTCCGCCTCGTTCATGGCCGGGATCACCACGCTCACCGGCGGTGCGATGGCCAGGTGCGAGGAGACGGGCCGGTACTTTCCGGTGGCCGGCGGATTCTCGTCCGCGGTCGCCGGCTGCAGAACGGAACTCATGAGTCTGGTCCCTCTCGTCCGGTGGGCCGCCCGCCCCCGGGCGGCCCGGCTATTCGTCCGGTTCGAAAGGGGGGTTCTCACCCGCGGTACGACGGAACGGAGTTCCGCGTACGCCGGGTGAGCTGGCAAAACTGGCCGGCCGCAGCATGCGACGGCCGACCGCGCGGCACGGCTCGGTCACCGTTGCGGTCACCGAGCACGGCACCCCCCTACCGCGCCCCGCCTCGGTCCGTCGCGGTCCTGAGCCCTCCCCTGGAGCCGCGTACTGACGAACCGGTGCGAGTGAGATGTATTGCAGTGTGCGACGGTATTGATGATTGAACCAGTATGGCAAGACCTGGAAACAGATCTCACGTTTTTGTTGATTTGGCTGTTACGTGCGCGTCTGGCCGGACGGTCCCGGCCCGCACGAAGAAAGCCTTCCGGTCGACCGGCCGGGAGATCCTGGGCCGGCGGGTCCCGAAGAAGGCCTCGGTGAAGACGCGTTGACGCCGATGGTCCGCATGATCCGCATGGTCTGCATGGCCGACTTTGCCCCCCGAAGCGCCGGATGCCGGGCTTCAATGTGGCGCAGCCCGTTGTGGGCGTCAAGGTCCGAACGGTCCTAAGGCCTGAATTCGTCCGGGATTGAACATGCCTGCCCGGATGCGGTCCGAGGTGGGCAAGTCGCGTGAGCCCTGAGGGAAGTCACAGTTTTGGCATGAACACTTCCAGTCAACGCGCGTAGTTGCTATGAAAGTTGTGGCAGAGATCCTGCTAAAGGGAGGTTCCATGAGACGTTCCCGGCTTTCCGTCCTTCTCGGCTCACTCCTCCTCGCCGTCGCAACCGCCCTCACCGGGGCCGCCACGGCGCAGGCTTCCCAACAGGCCGCCGCCGGCGGCTATGTGGCGCTCGGCGACTCCTACTCCTCCGGCGTCGGAGCCGGCAGCTACATCGGCTCCAGCGGCGACTGCAAGCGCAGCACGAAGGCCCATCCCTACCTCTGGGCCGCAGCCAACTCACCCTCGTCCTTCGACTTCACCGCCTGCTCGGGCGCACGGACGAACGACGTCGTCTCCGGGCAGCTCGGCCCGCTCAGCGCCACCACCGGACTCGTCTCGATCAGCGTGGGCGGCAACGACGCCGGTTTCGCCGATGTCATGACGACCTGTGTGCTCCAGTCCGAAAGCACCTGCCTCTCGCGGATCGCCACCGCGCGGGCGTACGTCGAGTCGACGCTGCCCGGCCGACTCGACAGCGTCTACTCGGCCATCCGCACCCGGGCCCCGAACGCCCATGTCGTCGTCCTCGGTTACCCCCGCTTCTACCAGCTCGGCACGTCCTGCATCGGCCTCTCCGAGGCCAAACGGAAGGCGATCAACGACGCGGCCGACCTCCTCGCCACCACCATCGCCCAGCGCGCCCGCGCACACGCCTTCACCTTCGGCGACGTACGCGCCCCCTTCACCGGCCATGAGATCTGCTCCGCCAACTCCTGGCTGCACAGCGTGAACTGGCTCAACATCGGTGAGTCCTACCACCCGAAGGCGGCCGGCCAGTCCGGCGGCTACCTCCCGGTGCTCAACAGCGCGGCCTGAGCCGGACGCAAGACCCCGGTGGCCGCCCGCTCAGGGGGCGGTCACCGAACCGGAACGAGAGGGGGAGGCCCCGTCCGACGGGGTCTCCGTCTCGCACGTCACCGAGAACGGCACCGAGTCGGACGTCGTGCGCACCGGCTCCCGCACCTCCACAGCGATCCAGTTCTCGAACGTCCCGGTCGCCGAGTACGTCGTCACGGTCACCGTGTCCCGCTTCGTGTGCCCGCCGTTCCGTGGGAACGACAGCGTCCGCCACCCCCGGTCGGCCACCGAACCGTCCTCGGACACCCAGCGGTAGGACACCTCCGCGGGCAGCCGACCCACCGTGAACGTCGCCGTGAACGCCGGCGCCCGCTCCCTCGGCGGCGGACAGACCCCGGAGTACTCCGTGTGCGCACCCTCCACCGTCACCCGCACCGACTGCCGCGGCGGGGTGGTCTCCTCACCGTCGTCGTAGCCGTCGTCGCCGCTCGCGGAGGCGGGCGGGGCCGGCCCGTCGGTTTGCCCGGCCGTCTCCCCGCCGCCCTTGTCGCCTTTTTCAGGGTTCTTGTCGTCGCCGGTCCGCGCGGACGAACTCGCGCCGCCTCCCCGGGGGTCGGTGCCGGAAGCGTCCCTGCCGTCCCCGCGGTTCAGCAGCGCGTACGTCAGCCCGGCCAGCGCCAGGACCAGTACGGCCACGCCCGCGACCAGGACGGCGGCGGCGCGGCGACCGCCCTCGGGACGGGTGGTTTCGCCGGCCCCGGCTGCCGGAGCCGGGACCGGTGTCGGGGGCGGGGGAGAGGCAGCGGTCCCGTGCGGGTGGGGATGCGTGGTGACGGTGGGGCTGTACGGCGCCGACCCTGCCGTGCCGGCGAGGGGCACGCCTCCCTGGGTGGGGGTGCCCCCGGCGGCGACGAGCCGCAGGTCCTGCTGGGCCCGCGCCGCCGACAGCCGCTCGACCGGGTCCTTGCGCAGCAGCCCCTCGACGACCGGGGTCAGCGGTCCGGCCCGGCGCGGCGGCGGCAGTTCCTCGTCGACGATCGCACGCAGGGTGCTCAGCGGGGTGTCCTGACGGAACGGCGAGCAGCCCTCCACCGACGCGTACAGCAGTACACCGAGCGACCACAGGTCCGACTCGGGGCCGGGGGTGCGGCCCAGCGCCCGCTCCGGGGCGAGGAACTCGGGCGATCCGACGACCTCCCCGGTCATGGTCAGCGCGGAACTGCCCTCGACCACGGCGATCCCGAAGTCGGTGAGCACGATCCGCCCGTCGTTCGCGATCAGCACGTTGGCGGGCTTCACGTCCCGGTGCAGCACCCCGGCACCGTGCGCGGCGCGCAGCGCGGCGAGCACCTCCGCGCCGACGTGCGCGGCGCGTCGCGGATCCAGTGGACCCTCGGCCTCCAGTACGTCGGCCAGGGACAGGCCGCGGACCAGTTCCATGACGATCCACGGGCGACCGGCCTCGGTCGCCACGTCGTACACCGTCACCACATTGCGGTCGGTGATCCGGGCGGCCGCCCACGCCTCCCGCTCGAGCCGGGCGTACATCCGCTCCACGTCGGCCGCCGGCAGTCCGGCCGGGGCACGCACCTCCTTGACGGCGACCTCGCGGTGCAGCACCTCGTCGCGGGCCCGCCACACGGTCCCCATACCGCCCTCACCCAGCGGCGACAGCAGTCGGTACCGGCCCGCGACCACCCGCTCACCGCTCGGTTCCTCGGACATGGCGCCCCCCATCGCATCCGGGCGAATTCTCCGTTTCCTCATGAAAATAGCTCAGCCGAGTGCGGATGCCGCCCCCCTGAACAGCAATCCGGCGCCCAGGACCACGACGACGAACGCCGACCCCAGGGGCGCGCTCCGGCGCACGAGCGCGACCGTCGGGCGCGTGGTCCAGCGCGGGCGCCGGGCGAGGAGCCGGGTCACTCCACTGCCCGCCTTGACGACGGCGTACCCGGCGGCGGTGAGGGTGAGGGCCAGCCCGATGCCGTACGCGACGACGAGCAGCAGCCCGAACCAGGCCTGACCGAGGGCCGCGGCGCCCACCAGCACCACGACGGCGGACGGACTGGGCACCAGCCCGCCGGCGAAGCCGAGCAGGATCGTGTCGCGGAGGGTGGGGGCGACGGGGTGGGTGTGGGGGCGACCGCCGTGAGTGTGCTGGACGACACGGGGGTGTGGGTGACCGGGACGGTCGTGCGGGCCGTGGACGTGATCATGGCTGCCGTCGCCGTGTTCGTGGTCGTGGTGATGCGTGTGGTGCCGGTTGCGCAGCGCGCGGCGGAGGAGGTTCGCGCCCGCCAGGGTGACGAGTGCCCCGCTCGCGATGCCGAGCCAGGCGATCACCGAGGGCGCGGCGGCCGAACCGGCCGTGACCAGCAGGCCGAGGGCGACCACACCGAGGGTGTGGGTGACCGTCACCGAGGCGGCCATCGGGAGGACGTCCCGCAGCCGGGCCCTGCCGCCCCGGGCTGCCGCCGTCGCGGCCATGAGCGTCTTGCCGTGACCCGGCGCGAGCGCGTGTGCCGCGCCGAGGACGAGCGCGATCAGCAGCGCGAGCACCGCGAAGCCCACCGTGAGGTCGTGCCGCGCGACGAGGTCGTCCAGGGCGCGGGTCCACCGGTCGGCGGCGCGGGGCAGCACGGAGGCGGACGGCGCGTCGGGCTCCGTCCCCGCCAGCGCGGGACCGCCCGCACGCACCCGCAGGGCCGCAGTCGTGGTGTCGGCCGGTGAGGACAGCAACTCCTCCGGGTAACGGGTCAGTTCGCGTGACTGCGACATCCTCGGCACGTCCGACGCGGCCAGCGTCATCCGGTCACCGCGTGCAGTGATCTCCCGCCAGCCGGGACCCGAGGACGCCCCGGCCCCGCGGAAGGAGACGTCCACCGCGTCGCCCTCGGGCAGCGGAGCCGTCAGCCGGCACTCCACGCGCAGCGTGTCGAGCCCGGCCTGACCGGGACGCACGCGCGCACGGCTGCTTCTCGCGGTGACGGGGACCGTCCGTCCGTCGACGCGGACCTCGCTGTCGCGGGCGGCGGTGGCGCAGCGCCGCCGGGCCCACTCGTCCGTGCCCAGCGCGCTGACGTCCGGCTGTGCCTGGGTGGCCGGGATCTCGGCGAGGTCCTCGACATGATGGATGCGGAGCTCGCCGGGCGCGGCCACCAGCCCGTCGTAACGGTTGACGGTGAAGTTGCCAAGCGGGTGCGCGCGCGCCGTCGTCGTCGGCACCAGGGCGAACGCGCAGGCGGCGGTGAGGACGGCGAGGCCGGTGGCCGGCGTACGACGGGGGCTCACCGCGTCGCCTCCAGGTCCCTCAGGACGGCACGGGCCGCGCGGGCACCGAGAGGGGAGAAACCGGGGTTCAGCTCCAGCGCCGCCGTGAGGGACCGGCGGGCGTCGCCGCCGTGGCCGGTGGCGTGTTCGATCATGCCGCGGTGGTAGAGGAAGGCGGCGTCGCGGTAGCCCGTGGCGGTGGCCCGGCGGGCGTAGGGGAGCGCCTCCTCGGAGCGTCCGTTCCGGTGCAGGGCCCAGGCGAGGGCGTCCGCGGTGTGGACGCTGTGCCGACGGTCCCATTCGGCGCGGGCCGCGTGCAGGGCGGTTCGGGTGTCGCCGTGGTCGGCGGCGGCGAGCGCCGTGTCGAGGTCGGCGTTGACCCCGCCGGCGCGGGCGAGGGCGGTCTGCGCGTCGACTAGGACGTACTGGTCCTGGGCCTTCGCGCGGTCGCCGTCGGCGCCCCGGGTCTCGTACAGCTCGCCGAGGGCGACCAGCGGGCCGGGCAGCGGGGAGCGGGCGACGACCTGTTCCAGGGTCTCGATCCCGCCCGCGCGGTCACCGCTCGCGGCCTGGGCACGGGCCCGGCCCTCCAGAGCGGGGAGGTACTCCTCGTCGACGCCGAGCGCCCGTGCGTAGTGACGCAGGGCGACTTCGTGGTCCCCCTGGTTCCAGGCGAGTCGACCGAGCGCGGTCGCCACGTATGCCACATCCGGGGCCGTGGACGCGCCGGCCAGGGCCCGTTCCAGTACCTTGCGGGCGGTCCTCACGTCGCCGCGCAGTTCCTGGACGTACGCGTACCGAGTGAAGACGGGCACCCCCGGACGCCTGCTGTCCGCCGTGTCGGCGGCCTCGGCGGCCTCGTCGTACCGGCCGAGCTCGACGAGGGCGTCGATCCGGGAGGACAGAGCGCGCTCGCTGTAGGGGTTCTGCCGCAGGGCCCGGTCGGCGTACTCCAGGGCGCCGGAGAAGTCGTGCCGGGCCGCGGCGAGGGCGGCACGGCCGGCCAGGGCCTGCTCGTTGCCGGGCTCGAGCGCGAGGGAGCGGACGAACGCCCGCTCGGCCTGCGGGTAGCGCGAGGGGTCCCCCTTGGTCCGCGCCTGCTCGACGTAGGCGAGCCCCAGGACGGCCCACCCGCCGAAGTCCCTCGGCTGGGCACGGAGATGGGCCTGCAGGGAGCGGATCCCCGCGTCGAGGTCGCCCCGGGCGAGCACACCGGCCGCGAGCGTCCCGGCCGCGGGAGCGGCATCGGCCCGGGCCCCGTCCCGGGCGCCCCCGGCCGCGACCGCCCCGGCGGTCGTCGCGACGGCCAGCAGTGCGGCGCACACCATGAGGCGCAGCCCGCGCGAGCGCCGCGCGGCGCCGGAGAACCGGCGCAGGGCGGCCGTACGGGCGCCGGAGGAGAAGGTGCCGGGATCGGGCTCGGCGCCCGGCTGTGCGCGCGCCGTCCTCGGTGGTGCGGCGGGCTCGGCGGGCCCGGTCCCCCGGCTGCCCTCCGGGGCGTGGTCGTTCGTACGCGGAGGCATGCCTCTCCTCGGTCTGCTGGTGGTCGTCCTCAGTCGTCCGCGGTCGCGGAGCCGGTCAGTACGCCCGGCCGCGCATCCTGCGCCACCACAGCAGGCCCCCGCCGATCAGCAGGATCCCGCCGGCTCCCGCACCGGCGGACGCGGCGATCAGGGTGGTGTCGTCGAAGCCCTCGGCGCCGGCCGGCCGCAGCGCGTCACCGAGCTGGTTGCGTACGTCGTTGCCGCTGTCCACGCCCTCGGCGAGCGGACCGCGCGACCCCTCCGTCGGTTCGGCCAGATACGGGAACGAGGCGCCGAACTCCTTGTCGTTGGCGTCGACCGCGTCACCCAGGTCGTTCTCCGCGCCGACCAGCTCGCCCTCGACCACCTGGAGCGCCGCGTCGACCACGTCGTCGGTCAGCCGCCGCCCGTTGGGGAAGCCCGCGTTGTCCCCGTCCAGCACACCGAGCCGCTTCGGTTCGGCCGTCGGCTCGATCGACGTGTTGAGGCGCAGCATCTCCGACGGCGTCACGTGCGGCGGCTGGTTGAGCCCCTCGACGCCCTTGAGGAAGACGTCGACGAGGTCGTTGCGCGGCTCGGCGGGCGCCTCGATCCTGTAGATCGCCTCGATGAGTTTCGGCAGTTCCGGGTGCGTGACGTTCTTCAGGAACCGGGCGTCGTCCCACGGCGCGGACGCGTTGAAGGTGTCCTTGTCCTTCAGGGGGTTGACGACCTCGTTCACCAGCGGACTCCCCAGCCGCGACACCTGGGTGAACTCCCCCTTGGCGTTCTTGCGCTGAGTGGTGGACCAGATGCCGACGACCGGCTGGTCCGCCGACTCGGTGATCATGTGCGTAGGGACCTGGAGGGCCAGGGAGTTGACGTTGTAGCCCTTGAGCGTGTCGTTGCCGACCTCGGAGAGGTTCCCGCCGTACAGCAGGTCGAAGACGCGCAGATCCAGGAAGAACGGGTCGTCGGCCTGGCCGGCGAACGTCGTCGCGCCGCCCGCCAGTTCGTGCACGGCCTGCTCGCGGAGCGTGCCGTAGTCCGGCATGGACGCCTTGCCGACGTTCGACGGCGCCACCGGGACGTCGTCCGCGATCTTCGTACGGGACACCAGGTGCTGGTCCTTCAGCTTCAACAGCTCGATGTCGTAGGTCTGGGTGATGTTGAGGTCCGGGTCGTCCAGGCTGGTGACCGGGCCCGTGTTGTAGAGGAACGTCTTCTCGTTCTTCGTATGCGTCCGGAAGGTGTAGCGGAACAGCAGTTCGCCCTGCGCGTCGCCGTTGTTGTCGACGTGGATGTCGTACTGCGCGTCCTCGGCGAACGTGAAGAAGTTCGGTCCGCCGGCCGGCTCCTCGAACGGGATCCAGTTCGCGATGATCGTCGTCATGTCCGGTTTGTCGGGGCTGACGAACGCGTACAGATCGGTGTTGTCGTACTGCGGGGTGCCCGAGATCAGGGGGGCCTCCCGGTGGCTGGAGGCGGAGGCCGCCCCCGGTTCCAGCGCGGTCGTGCCGACGGCGGCGAGGCCGCCGGCGGCCAGCGCGCCGCAGATCAGGGTCGCGAGGCTCCTGCGTCCCGCGCCGGTCCTGGAGTTAGGTGTCATGCCGTCCGTCCTCAGTGCCAACTTGTCTGACGTACCGGGATTCGGAGCGGAGTCCTGGCCGGATTGGTCGAAAGTCGGGACGGGGAGGAACGCCCGTATTATTTCCCGCTGTTCGACCCGCGTTTTCGGTCCGCTGATCCGTAATCCCCTCCGGAGGCGTGATCACGGCGAACGCCTCGGTGACCAGGTGGCCCCGCGGGGCCGGGAGAGGAGAGGCGCGTTGGAGGCGGACGAGCTTCTGGTGCGGGTGGCAGGCGGCGACCAGAAGGCATTCGAGACGCTGTACGGGCTGGTGTCCGGACCGGTGTACGGGCTCGTACGGCGGGTGGTGCGCGATCCCGCCCAGTCGGAGGAGGTCGCGCAGGAGGTGCTGCTCGAACTCTGGCGCTCCGCCGCCCGGTTCGACCCCGGGCGGGGCAGCGCACTGTCCTGGGTCCTCACACTCGCCCACCGCCGGGCCGTCGACCGGGTGCGCAGTGCCCGCGCGGCCGACGAGCGCGAGCGGCGTGAGGCCGCCCGGCACGGCAGCGGGCCCGCGTTCGACCAGGTCACCGAGGAGGTCGAGGCCGGCCTGGAACGCGAGTGGGTGCGCCGCTGCCTGGACCGCCTCACCGCCCTGCAGCGGCAGTCGGTCACCCTCGCCTACTACGACGGCTACACCTACCGTGAGGTGGCCGAGCGGCTCTCCCTGCCGCTGGGCACGGTCAAGACACGGATGCGTGACGGCCTCACCCGACTGCGTGACTGCCTGGGAAGTGCCGCATGAGCGTCCTGGACCGGTTGTTGCGCCGAGAAGACCTCCACTCCCTGGCCGCCCCCTACGCGCTCGACGCGCTGGAACCCGCCGAACGCGTCCGCTTCGAGAAGCACCTGAGCAGCTGCCGCCGCTGCGCCGCCGAGGCGCGCGTCCTGGCCGAGGACGCCGTCCGCCTCGCCCGGTCCGCCGCCGTCCCGGCGCCGCCCGCCCTGCGCGACCGGGTACTGGCCGCCGTACGGACCACCCCGCAGGATCCCGCACCCGAAGCCGTGCCCGGGTCCCGGGAACAGACACGCGCGCATGCCCCGCGACTGCCGCTCCACGTATGGGGTGCCGAGTCCCCGCCGCCGGCCCGTGAGCGGCGCGGGATGCCGCTGTTCGTCCCCTTCGCGACGGCCACCGCCGCCGCGGCCCTCGTCGTCGCCTCGCTGTTCGCCGTCCAGGCGGACCGGACCCAGGACGAACTGAACGCCGAACGGGACCGTGCACGTGAGATCGCACACGTTCTCGCGGCCCCGGACGCCCGCGCGAGCAGCGGCCGGGGTGCAGGGGGCGGCACGATCGGAGTGATCGCTTCCGCGTCGGCGGGGAGCGCGGTCGTCACCCTGGGCGGATACGGCAACCCGCCGAACGGACGTGTGCGCCAACTGTGGCTGATGCGCCCGGGGGCCGAACCGCGCTCCCTGGGGCTCTTCGAGGCCGACACGCCCCTGGTCGCCTCCGACCTCGACGCATCCGCGACGTCACTCGCCGTGACCGTCGAGCCCGGCGGGGGGTCACCGCAGCCCACCAGCCAGCCTGTCGTCCAACTCACCCTGAAAACGGTCGGATTCGGAGAGTAATCGTCGAGTGTTCGTCAACCTCCTTACGGGGAAGGTGAATCCTGCGACCGCGATGCACGAGTGCCCGTACGGGGCGATAGGGTTACCCTGCCCGGGGTGGACTCGTACGGGTGGGGAGTGACATGGAACGGATAACGGTGCACAGCAGGGCCAGGGTCCCTGCGATCACCTGTGGAAGCAGCGCGACCAGTGCGCGCCTGGACCGCCACCTCTCGGTGCTGGCGGGACCCGCCGTCCCGCAGCGGGAGACGGTCGAGGCGACGTCGCTGATGCGTGAGCTGACCGCACGCGACCACGGAGCCAGAGGCGTGCGGGCACGGACGAGCCGTGTCTCGCTCTTCGCCCCGCTGCGTCGGCTGCGTCGCTCCCTGCTCGGCAGCCGTTAGACCCGCGCCCGGACGGACCCACCGTCCTGGCGCGGCACCGCGCGCGCCCCCTGTCACCCCACGGCGCACGACGCACACCCGAGCACCGGCACGTCGCCCCTTCCACACCCCTTCCCCGGCCCACGGTCCCGTCGGATCGTCACCTGCCGTACTCGTCGTGCCCGTCGCGTCCGCCTCAGCCGCCGTCCGGGCCGTCGCGCCGCCGTCCGGCGCGTCAGAGCAGGGCGAGTTGGCCCTCCGGCCCCTCCTCGTGGGCGTCCAGTACCGAGGCGGGCCGGCGCGCGGAGCTCGGCGCCGGGAGCACGCCGACCCGGTGCAGTTCCGTCGACGTGATCGGGTCGACCGCCAAGCGGCCCCCCGACGCGACCTGAAACGGGCGCAGTTCGGCCATGAGGGCGAGGACCGTGATCAGCTCCAGGAGCTCCGAGGTCCAGGTCTGCGGCCAGCCGGCCGGACGGATCGCGTCCAGGGTGCCCGGCTCGGCCCCGCCCGTGCGGACCGCGCACCACCGCTCCAGCACCCGGACCCCGGCCACCTCGAACTCCCAGGCCGTCGGCGGCACCGGTGAGATGCGGCCCTCGTCGAGGAACAGGGCCTCCTCAGCGGGGTCGTAGCGCACGGTCAGCGGCCGGGAAGGGAGCGGGGCCCGGACGTAGGGGCGGCGTCCGCCCGGGAGCCGGGGGCGCTCCCCGTCGCGCCGCATCAGCCACAGCAGTCGGTGACCCGCCTCCACGCCCGTGGCCCACACGTCGGCGTCCCCGGTGAGCGGCACCGTGAGCCCGCCCGGCCCGTCGCGCACCACGGCCATCGTCCAGGCGAGCACGTCGACGGCCGGGACCTCCCGGCCGAGCCGCGCCGCGAGGTGCTCGGACAGGGCCGGGGCCAGGTTCGGTTCCGTGCCTCCGGGCCGGCGGTACAGCGGGCGGACACGGCCGGGGCGCAGCACCGGCAGCAGGGACGTGGCAAGCAGCAGCGGACCGGCGGGGTCGTCCGCGCGGGCCCCGCCGCTCCCGGCGCGTCCACCCGGCGGGCGGTCGCCCCGCGTGCGTTCGCCCCGCCCCGCGGTGGTCTCGACGACGAAGATCTGCCGCTCGTCGGTCACCCGCCACAGTTCGGGGCGGGCCGCGTCGATCAGCCGCTGGTCGGGGATCAGCCACTGCTCGTCGAAGGGGGAGCGCAGCACGCGGACCGGCTCGGGGCACGGGCCCGAGGCGCGCGCCAGTTTCTCCGTGCCGCCCGCCCGGCCCGGCAGTTGCCCGACCGCCGTGTGCACCGTCCGCGAACGCGTCGGCTGGAACAGGGCTTCCCGGTCGGGCCCCACGGCCTTCAGCAGGGCGTCCCAACGGGCCTTCAGGGCCGCCGGGTCGGGGGCCGCCGGCCACCCCCGGCCGAGTCGCGGCGGTGCGACGGACCACGGCATGAGGTCCGCCAGCAGCGGAGCGTCGTCGTGCGTCACGCTGGGCATCGTACGGCCTGAAGGGCCGACCGGATCAGGTGGCGTCCAGCGTCACCGTGAAGGAGAAGCGGTCGCCCCGGTAGTTGATGACGGCCACGTCCAGGGGCCGGCCGTCGGTGTCGTACGTGATCCCGGTGTAGTGCAGGATCGGGCTGAGCAACGGGACCCGGAGCAGCCGGGCCGTCTCCGGGTCCGCGAGCCGCGCCTCCACGATGTCCGTGATGCGGCTGATGTCCGCCCCGACGGCATCCCGCAGCACCTTGGTCATCGGCCAGCGCACCAGGTCGTCCAGGTCGATACGGGCGGCCAGTTCGGGCCGGACGTAGTTGCGGGCGTGGTTGGTCGGTTCTCCCGTCCTCTCGTCGCTGCGCAGCCTGTGGTACGCCGATGCCTCGGACAAGTCAGGGAAGTACTCGGCGAGTTCGGCCGGCACCGGCGCCGGACCGTGCTCCAGCAGTTCGGTCGTCATGCCGGACTGCTGGGCCACGATCGCGTCCACCGAGCCCAGCAGGCGCACCGGGGTGCCCCGCCGGGCATCCGGCTCGATGAACGTGCCGCGCCGGCGGTGCCGCGTGATCAGCCCCTCGTCCTCCAGTTCCTTCAGCGCCTGCCGCATGGTCAGCACGCTCACCCCGTAGTGCCCGGCCAGCTGTTCCTCGGTGGGCAGGCGCAGTGGGTCCTGGGGCGAGCGGCCGAGGATCGAGGCGCGGAGCGACTGCGACACCTGATACCAGAGCGGCAACTTGCGGTTCAGCACGATCGAGTCCGGGGCGAAGGAGGTCACGGGGGTATCCGTACCGGTCGGGGAACGTTCAGTGCAACGGGCGGAAGTGACGCTCGAAGCCCTGCCACACGTCGTCGTAGCCCTGCTGCAGGTGCTCCGCCCGGGCCGCCTGCGGGGTCAGGGACACCGGCCAGCGGGTCTCGAACATGAAGGCCAGGCCGTCGTCGATCTTCTGCGGGCGCAGCTCGGCGGCGCTCGCCCTCTCGAACGTCTCCCGGTCCGGGCCGTGCGCCGACATCATGTTGTGCAGCGAGCCACCACCGGGGACGAAGCCCTCCGCCTTCGCGTCGTACGCGCCCTCGATCAGGCCCATGTACTCGCTCATCACGTTCCGGTGGAAGTACGGCGGCCGGAACGTGTCCTCACCCACCAGCCAGCGCGGGGCGAAGACCACGAAATCCACCCCGGCCAGCCCCGGGGTGTCGCTCGGCGAGGTCAGCACCGTGAAGATCGACGGATCCGGGTGGTCGTACGAGATGGTGCCCATCACATTGAAACGGCGCAGGTCGTAGGCGTACGGCACGTGGTTTCCGTGCCAGGCGACGACATCCAGCGGGGAGTGGTCATAGGTGGCCGACCACAGGTTGCCGCAGAACTTGTTCACCACCTCCACCGGCCCCTCGACGTCCTCGTACGCGGCGACCGGGGCCCGGAAGTCCCGGGCGTTGGCCAGTCCGTTGGCGCCGATCGGGCCGAGGTCGGGGAGCCGGAACGACGCCCCGTAGTTCTCGCACACATAACCGCGGGCCGAGGCGTCCAGAAGCTCCACACGGAAGCGCACCCCGCGAGGGATCAGCGCGATGTGTCCCGGCTCCACGTGCAGCAGCCCGAACTCCGTGCGCAGCAGCAGCCCGCCCTGTTCCGGGACGATCAGCAGCTCACCGTCGGCGTCGCTGAACACCCGCTCCATCGAGGCGGTCGCGTGGTAGAGGTGCACCGCCATTCCGGTGCGCTGAGCGGTGTCGCCGTTGCCGCCCAGCGTCCACAGGCCGGCCAGGAAGTCGGTGCCCTCCGCCGGCGCGGGCAGCGGGTTCCAGCGCAGGCGGTTGGGGTCGGGCACGGTCTGGGTGAAGGGCGCGCTGCGGAGCGCGCCGTTGCCCGTGCGGGTGAATGCCGGGTGCGCGGCCGACGGGCGGATCCGGTACAGCCAGGAGCGGCGGTTGTCGGCCCGCGGCTCGGTGAACGCCGTGCCGCTCAGCTGCTCCGCGTACAGCCCGAGCGGCGCGCGCTGAGGTGAGTTGCGTCCCTCGGGCAGGGCGCCCGGCAGCGCCTCGGAGCTGTGCTCGTTGCCGAAACCGGAGAGGTGGTCGAGTCCCTCGGCGGCCTTGCGTGCTCCCCCACGCTCGAATGCGCTCGCGCGGGCGGTGCCCCCATCGCTCATCTTCGCTGCTCCCTTGCGTGCGATTCCTATGCAACACCGTAGGATTGCGGTTTCCCCGGCGCAAGAGGGCCGCACGGTCCCGTCCCGCGTGTCGCGGCCGTCCCCGCTCCCGGGCCGCGCCCTCCTCGTGACGGAGGACGGGGAACCCGACTCCAGGGAGATCCGACCCCAGGGGGATCCGACTCCAGGGGGATCCGGGAATCCGTACCCGTGTTCTACGCTCCCCGGCATGGCGTGGACGGGAAAGCCGGTCACCGCACTCGCGGTCTGTGTCGTACTGCTGGCCGGAGCCGCGGGCTGCGGCTCGCTTGCGGGACAGAGGGAGAACGGCGAGTCGCCCTCACCGGTCGGCAGGCTCCTGGAGGAGAAGGACGACGGGGGCCGCCCCTACCGCGAGGTGGGGGCGGAGGACGCGCCCGAGGTCGGGGTCGAGGTGACGCCCGACGCCGACGGCGGCTGGGACGTACGGCTGACCGTGCGCAACTTCCGCTTCTCGCCGGACGGCACCGTCCGACGGGCGGTGCCCGGCCGCGGCCTCGCCCACCTCTACGTGAACGACCGCCTCGTCGCACAGTTGCGTACCCCCGGCCACCACCTCTCCGCCCACACCGTCCGGCGCGGCACGCACCAGGTCACCGCCCGCCTCCACGCGGACGACGGCTCGGTGTGGGCCGTACGCGGAAAGCCGGTGGAGAGCACGGCCGACATCACGGTCTCGGAACCGACCCCATGACCGAAAGGCGTACCGCGGCCGGCCGCTCTCCATGACGACGGTCGTCCAGGCCTCCCCGGCCGGCACGCGCCCCACCGCTCTCGCGCTCCGCCTGACAGGAAACCGGCTGGGCCAGGTCGCCACGCCCGCCGCGGCCGGCCTGGTCGCCGGAGTGGCGGGCGTGGCGGCCCCGTTCGCCATGCCGGGCGCGCTGTCGTTCCTCTCCGCGGGGGTGGCGCTGCGCGCGTCGTCCCGGCCGACGGAGCGGACCGGCCCGCCGGCGCCCGGCGGAGGGCCTCCCGCCGACGCGGGACGCGCCGACGCGCCACGGCGGTCGGGCTGGACGCGTTCGTCCGCTCCATTCCGGCAGCCGGCATAGCCTGGCTGTCCGTCTTCGCCGGCACGGCGAACGCGGCTGCCCCGCCCCGGCTGCTCTGACCGAACGAGTGACGCGGCCCCTCTGGCGCCAGGAAATTAGCATCGCTAGTTTATGTTGCGGACCTCGACCCCCCGTTCCGGAGGAAGCGCGATGAAGGCATACGACGGCATGTACATCGACGGCGCCTGGCGCCCCGCCGCCGGCCCGGACGTGATCGAGGTCGTGAATCCGGCCGACGAGCAGGTGATCGCCACCGTCCCCGCGGGCACCGCCGAGGACGTGGACGCCGCCGTACGGGCCGCCCGTGCCGCCCTGCCGGCCTGGGCCGCGACCCCGCCCGCCGAGCGCGCCGCCCGCCTCGCCGCCCTCCGTGACGTGCTGGTGGCCCGACAGGAGGAGATCGCCCGGACGGTGACGGCCGAGCTCGGCGCACCCCTGAAGCTCTCGCAGACCGTGCACGCGGGCGTGCCCGTCGCGGTGGCGGGCTCGTACGCCGAGCTGGCCGCGACGTACCCCTTCGAGGAGAAGACGGGCAACTCGACCGTCCTGCACGAACCGGTCGGTGTGGTCGGCGCGATCACGCCCTGGAACTACCCCCTCCACCAGATCGTCGCGAAGGCCGCCCCGGCCCTCGCCGCCGGCTGCACGATCGTCGTCAAGCCCGCCGAGGACACCCCGCTGGTCGCCCGGCTCTTCGCGGAGGCGGTGCACGAGGCGGGGGTTCCGGCCGGCGTGTTCAACCTGGTCACCGGCCTCGGCCCGGTGGCCGGGCAGGCCCTCGCCGAATACCCGGGCGTCGACCTGGTCTCCTTCACCGGCTCCACCGCCGTCGGCCGCCGGATCGGCGCCGTCGCCGCGGGCGCGGTCAAGAAGGTCGCCCTCGAACTGGGCGGCAAGTCCGCCAACGTGATCCTCCCCGGCGCCGATCTGGCCCGGGCGGTCAACGTCGGGGTCGCCAACGTGATGTCCAACTCCGGCCAGACGTGCAGCGCCTGGACCCGCATGCTGGTCCACCGCGACCAGTACGACGAGGCGGTCGAGCTCGCCGCGGCCGCCGCCGCGAAGTACGGCGACCGCATCGGCCCCCTCGTCAACGCCAAGCAGCAGGAACGCGTGCGCGGTTACATCGAGAAGGGCGTCGCCGAGGGCGCGCGTCTGGTCGCCGGCGGCCTTGACGCCCCGCGCGAGAAGGGGTGCTTCGTCAGCCCCACCGTCTTCGCCGACGTCACCCCGGACATGACGATCGCCCAGGAGGAGATCTTCGGGCCCGTCCTGTCCGTCCTGCGCTACGAGGACGAGGAGGACGCCCTGCGCATCGCCAACGGCACCGTCTACGGACTCGCCGGCGCGGTCTGGGCCGGCGACGAGGCCGAGGCGGCGGCGTTCGCCCGCCGCATGGAGGCCGGTCAGGTCGACATCAACGGTGGCCGCTTCAACCCCCTCGCGCCGTTCGGCGGTTACAAGCAGTCGGGCGTGGGACGCGAACTCGGCGTGCACGGCCTGACCGAGTACCTCCAGACCAAGTCCCTCCAGTTCTAGGGGAGTCCATCCACCATGGCCGTCCGCGCCGCCGTACTGTCCGCCGTCGACGCCCCGTTGGAGACCACGGGGATCGACCTGCCCGAGCCCGGTCCCGGCCAGGTCCGGGTCCGGCTCGCCGCCGCCGGTGTCTGCCACTCCGACCTGTCCCTGACCAACGGCACCATGCGCCTCCCGGTCCCGGCCGTGCTCGGCCACGAAGGCGCCGGCACGGTCGTCTCCGTCGGCGAGGGCGTCACCCGTGTCGCTCCCGGCGACGGCGTCGTCCTCAACTGGGCGCCCTCCTGCGGCGCCTGCCCCGCCTGCGCACGCGGTGAGGTGTGGCTGTGCGCCGACGCCCTGAGCGGTGCCGCCCGGGTGCACGCTCACCGTGCCGACGACGGCACCCCGCTCCACCCCGGCCTGAACGTCGCCGCCTTCGCCGAGGAGACGGTGGTGCCCGCGTCCTGCGTCCTGCCCGCTCCGGACGGCGTCCCGCTCACCGACGCCGCCCTGCTGGGGTGCGCCGTGCTCACCGGCTACGGCGCCGTCCACCACTGCGCGCGGGTCCGGCCGGGCGAGTCGGTCGCGGTGTTCGGTGTCGGGGGAGTGGGCCTCGCCGCCCTCCAGTCGGCCCGGATCGCCGGCGCGACGACGATCGTCGCGGTCGACGTCTCCCCGGCCAAGGAGGAGCTGGCGCGCTCCGCCGGGGCGACCGACTACCTCGTCGCCTCGGACACCACGGCCCGCGAGATCCGTGCCCTCACCGGGAAACAGGGCGTGGACGCGGCCGTCGAGTGCGTCGGCCGCGCGACCACCATCCGCACCGCCTGGGACTCCACCCGCCGCGGCGGCCGCACCACGGTCGTCGGCATCGGAGGCAAGGACCAGCAGGTCACCTTCAACGCCCTGGAGATCTTCCACTGGGGCAGAACCCTGTCCGGCTGCGTCTACGGCAACTCCGATCCCGCCCGGGACCTCCCCGTCCTCGCCGGACACATCCGAGCGGGCCGTCTCGACCTGGGAGCCCTGGTGACGGAACGGATCACCCTGGACGGCATCCCGGCGGCCTTCGACACCATGTCGGCGGGCAAGGGCGGACGAGCCCTGGTGGTCTTCTAGGGCGTCGTGCGGGGGCGGCGCGGCGGGGCGCCGGTCAGTGCAGGGCCGCTTCCTCGATCCCCAGCAGTTCGGACAGCGCCCGCTCGCCCGCCTCCGTCACCTTCACCGCGCGCTCGGAGCCGATGCGGACACACCACCCTGCGTCCAGGGCGTGCCGGCACAGGGCCGCGCCGGTGACTCCGGCCAGGTGGTGGCGGCGTTCCGTCCAGTCGAGGCAGGCGCGGGCCAGCGGGCGGCGGGCGCGGCGGTCGAGTCCGATGCCGAGGGCGTCGAACCAGCGCAGGCCCGCTTCGGTGAGCGCGAACCCGGTGTCCCGGCGGAGCAGTCCGCGTGCCGTGAACGCGTCCGTCACCGTGATGCCGAGCCGGCCGGCGAGATGGTCGTAGCAGGTGCGTCCACGGGCCATCGCCGAGCCCACGCCGGCCTGCCGCAGGGTGCGCGGCCGCACAGCCGTGTCCGGGGCCACCTGCCCGGCCAGTTCCTCCAGCAACTGGGCGACCCGCGCGTCGGCGAGCCGTACGTACCGGTGCCGGCCCTGCCGTTCCTCGGCGAGCAGCCCGCCGGCGACCAGCTTGCCCAGGTGCTCGCTCAGCGTGGACGGGGCGACGCCCGCGCGCCGCGCCAGCTCGCCCGCCGTCCACGCCCGGCCGTCCAGCAGGGCCAGCAGGCACGCGGCCCGTGTCTCGTCGGCGATCAGTCCGGCGAACCGGGCGAGCCCGGGGGCCCGGGGGTCCTTCGACGTCATGCGTCCCAGCATGCGGCACGCACTCTTCGGCGCCGGCCGAACCGTCCGCGCAGACACTGCCCCGTGCCCCCCGCCGCACCACCCGTACCGCAGCACGTGGCTAAGAGCCCCGCACCTGCTCGTACTGCTCGGCCAGACCGTCCAGCAGCGCCGTCAGCCCGGTCTCGAAGGCCCGCTCGTCGATCTTCTCCTGTTTCTCGGCGAGCAGATGGGCCTGCCCGAGACGGGGGTAGTCGGCGGGATCGTAGGCGCCGGCGTCGTCCACGAAACCGCCGGCGAAGGAACCGAGCGCCGAGCCCATGATGAAGTACCGCATCAGCGCACCGATGGACGTGGCCTGCGCCGGCGGCCAGCCGGCGTCGACCATCGCGCCGTAGACCGCGTCGGCGAGCCGCAGGGCGGCCGGGCGGCGGCCGGGGCCGCGCGCCAGGACCGGCACGATGTTGGGGTGGTCGCGCAGCGCGGCGCGGTAGGAGACGGCCCAGTCGTGCAGCGCGGTCCGCCAGTCCCGGCCGTCCTCGAACATCGACAGGTCGACCAGCGCGCTCACCGAGTCGGCCACCGCCTCGAGAATCTCGTCCTTGGTGCGGAAGTGGTTGTAGAGCGAGGGCCCGCTGACCCCCAGCTGTGCGGCGAGCCGCCGCGTGGAGACGGCCGCGAGGCCCTCCGCGTCCACGAGCTCACGGGCCGTCTCGACGATCCGGTCGGGGCTGAGCAGGGGCTTGCGCGGTCGGGCCATGGCGCACATAGTAGGGCTGCGTCGGAAAACTAGCAGTGCTAATCAGGTGGGGTGGCCGTCATGAACCTGGAGCTCAGCGAGGAGCACAGCGCCGTCCGCCGGCTCGCCCGGGACTTTGTCGAGCGGGAGGTCGTCCCCCACGCCACGGCCTGGGACCGGGCCGAGGAGGTCGACCGCGGCATCGTGAAGAAGCTCGGCGAGGTCGGGTTCCTCGGGCTGACGATCGACGAGCGGTACGGGGGCTGCGGCGGCGACCACCTCGCCTACTGCCTGGTCACCGAGGAACTGGGCCGCGGCGACTCCTCCGTGCGCGGGATCGTCTCCGTGTCCCTGGGGCTGGTCGCCAAGACGGTCGCCGCCTGGGGCGACGAGGAGCAGAAGCGGACCTGGCTTCCCGGGCTCACCTCGGGCGCGTACGTCGGCTGCTTCGGCCTCACCGAGCCGGGCACGGGTTCCGACGCAGGGGAGGTCTCCACCCGCGCGGTGCGCGACGGTGGGGGAGACTACGTCATCAACGGCACCAAGATGTTCATCACCAACGGCACCTGGGCCGACGTGGTCCTGCTGTTCGCCCGTTCCACCGATGCCCCCGGCCACAAGGGGATGTCCGCCTTCCTCGTTCCCGCCGACACCCCCGGCCTGACGCGTCGCACCCTGCACGGCAAGCTCGGTCTGCGCGGTCAGGCCACCGCCGAGCTGGTGCTGGAGGACGTGCGGGTGCCCGCGTCCGCGATGCTGGGTCCCGAGGGCAAGGGTTTCTCGGTCGCCATGTCCGCCCTCGCCAAGGGGCGCATGTCGGTCGCGGCGGGCTGTGTCGGCATAGCCCAGGCCGCGCTCGACGCGGCCGTGCGGTACGCGGGCGAGCGCGAGCAGTTCGGGAAGACCATCGCCCACCACCAGCTCGTCCAGGAGCTGATCAGCGACATCGCCGTGGACGTCGACGCCGCCCGGCTGCTGACCTGGCGGGTCGCGGACCTGATCGACCGCGGACAGCCGTTCGCGGTGGAGTCCTCCAAGGCCAAGCTCTTCGCCTCGGAGGCGGCCGTCCGCGCCGCGAACAACGCCCTCCAGGTCCACGGCGGTTACGGCTACCTCGACGAGTACCCGGCGGGCAAGCTGCTGCGCGACGCCCGTGTCATGACCCTCTACGAGGGCACCAGCCAGATCCAGAAACTGGTCATCGGACGCGCCCTGACCGGGGTCTCGGCGTTCTGAGTACCTGCCTGAGTATCCGAGCGGATGTGGCCGCGACCACATCCGCCGACTCTTGTCCCCATGAGCGACACACCGGTCAAGCAGCAGAGTACGGCCGCCTTCTACGGTCAGGCCGTGGCGTCCTTCGGAGTGGCCATGGGCGCCACCGCGGTCGGCATCTTCAACCTCGAGGCCGACGCCTGGGTCCGCGCCTTCCTGGGCATCGCGGTCCTGTACCTCGTCACCTCCGCCTTCACCCTGGCCAAGGTCATCCGGGACCGCCAGGAGGCGGGGCAGATGGTGAACCGGGTCGACCAGGCGCGCCTGGAGAAGCTCCTCGCCGAACACGACCCGCTGCAGAAGCTCTGACACCGGGCGCGCCAGGGCCCCTCGAGCGCCTCTCCGCCATGATCCGCCGGACCGGCCCTAAGCGCCCGCTCACCCTTGCCGGTATGGTGTTACCCCTGTCGGCGAATGGGGTGAGCGATGAGAGCGGCGGAGGACACGGCCGGCGGTGAGGCGCAGCCGTGGGGCGAGGTCACACCCGACGCGGCCCGACGGCTGCTGCTCGCCGCCGTGGAGGCGTTCGCGGAACGCGGCTATCACGCCACGACGACCCGCGACATCGCGGGCCGCGCCGGCATGAGCCCGGCCGCGCTCTACATCCACTACAAGACCAAGGAAGAGCTGCTCCACCGCATCAGCAGGATCGGCCACGAGAAGGCCGTGGACATCCTGCGTACCGCGGCCCGTGCCGAGGGCGGCCCGACCGAACGGCTCGCCGACGCGGTGAGCTCCTTCGTCCGCTGGCACGCCGGCGGGCGTACCACCGCGCGGGTCGTGCAGTACGAACTCGACTCGCTCGGCCCCGACGCCCGCGCCGAGATCATCGCCCTGCGCCGACAGGTCGACGCCGAGGTGCGCGGGATCATCGAGGAGGGCGTGCGCACGGGCGAGTTCGACGTCCCCGACGTGCGGGGCACCACCCGCGCCGTGCTCTCCCTCTGCGTCGACGTGGCGCGCTGGTTCAACACCAACGGCGCCCGCACCCCCGAGGAGGTCGGCGCCCTCTACGCCGACCTCGTGCTGCGGATGGTCGGCGCCGACCGGACGGGCACCGCTCAGAGGTAGTAGCGGGCCACCGACTCGGCCACGCACACCGGCTTCTCGCCGCCCTCGCGCTCCACGGTGAAGGCCGTGGTCACCTGGACGCCGCCCGCCACCTCGTCGACGGCGGTGACCTTCGCGGTGGCACGCACCCGCGACCCGACGGGGACGGGCGCGGGGAAGCGCACCTTGTTCGTGCCGTAGTTGACGCCCATCTTCACGCCCTCGACGGAGAGCAGCTGCGGGCCGAACAGCGGCAGCAGCGACAACGTCAGATAGCCGTGCGCGATGGTCGTGCCGAACGGCCCGGCCGCCGCCTTCTCCGGATCGACATGGATCCACTGGTGGTCACCGGTGGCCTCGGCGAACAGGTCGATCCGTTTCTGGTCGACCTCCAGCCAGTCCGTGTACCCCAGATGCTCGCCCACCGCCGCCTTCAGGTCGTCGACGGACGTGAAGATCCTCGGCTCTGCCATGTCCCGGCCTTTCGCGTCACGTGATCGCACGCGCCCACCCGCGCGCGTCTGCCTAAGCGACTGCTTAGCATGGTCGGCCGTGCGGCCCTTGTCAACGGACCCGAACCGTGCGGGGTGGGTAGGCTTCGAGGGGTGCCCCAGATTCCGGAGAAGATCCACGAGCTCACGGTCGGCCAGCTCTCCATGCGCAGCGGCGCAGCCGTGTCGGCCCTGCACTTCTACGAGTCGAAGGGCCTGATCAGCAGTCGCCGCACCGCGGGCAACCAGCGCCGCTACAGCCGTGACACCCTCCGCCGGGTCGCGTTCATCCGGGCCGCCCAGCGCGTCGGCATCCCACTCGCGACGATCCGCGGGGCACTCGCCGAGCTTCCCCAGGAACGTACTCCCACCCGGGGCGACTGGGCGCATCTCTCCGAGGCCTGGCGCGCCGAACTGGACGAGCGCATCAAGCAGCTCAACCGGCTGCGCGACCACCTCACCGACTGCATCGGCTGCGGCTGCCTCTCGCTGGACACCTGCGTCCTGTCCAACCCGGACGACGTCTTCGGCGAACGCCTGACGGGTTCCCGGCTGCTGCGCGAGAACCCCGAGAACCCCGAGAACACTGAGAATCCCGTGAATCCCGTGAACTCCGAGAACCCAGCCGACAAGCGGCCGGGCAACCGGGCAGGCCGGGTCCCGCCCGGGCGAGGGCCCGTGTGACAGTGGGGGCGCGGCATCCCCGGCGCGCCCCCACACCCCTCAGGCCGACACCAGCAGTTTCGACCGCCTGGCGCCCGCCAGTGCTTCGGCGGTCAGGACGGGGCGCGGCACCAGGATTCCGCAGTCCGTGCAGACCGGTCCCGTCGACGGCTCGTGATCCAGGTCGTACCGCCACATGAGCCGTTCCCCCCGGCACACGGGGCAGGCCGAACCCGGCGCTCGTTCGAGCGCGGCGATCAGCCGTCGCAGCACCTCGGCCAGCGGCTCACGCGGATGCACGCGCGGGTCGTCGCACCAGGCCACACCGAAACCGCCCCAGGTCAGCCGGTGCCAGTCGTCCACGCTGCCCGGCCTGCGCAGGCCGTCGTGCTTCTCCTTCCTGCGGCGCTCGGCGAACTCGACCTCGTAGGACTGCCAGACCGCCCGGGCCTCCTCCAGTTCGTCCAGTGCGGCCACGAGCCGCGCTGGGTCGACGGAGCGGTCCTCGGGGTCGAACCCGGCACGTGAGCACAGATGGTCCCAGGTCGCCCTGTGCCCGTACGGAGCGAATCGCTCAAGGCACTTGCGCAGCGAATAGCGCCGCAGCGCCAGGTCGCACCGTGGATCGCGGACCTGTCTCGCCAGACTTCGGAAACCGGCCATCATCCTGCACCTCCGTCACACCTGCACCTGTAATCGGTCACTTCGGCGTCGTCGAACGGACGTCGTCGAGTAGACGTATCGACACGCGAATCGGCTCCATCTTTTTTCGATGGCCCCCCGTGGGGCGGCCACGGGCCGGCCATCGGTCGGTCGTGGTGAGTCACCGGTCAACTCCCGTGTCCGATGATTCAGTTGTGGTCCCCCGTGGTCATCTCCAGTGCCGCCGCAGCGGAAAGTGACGCGTGTTCACCCTCCCTCGCGGAGAGGCCGGCGGTGGCGCCCCGCCCGGTCCCCGCCGGGAGGAGCCCCCGTGCCGCGGCGTGCCGCGCACACCCCTCGACAGTCTGAGAACTCCCCGCGGCCTCCACGGGTTCCTGAAGAGCGCGGCGTTATGCGCACCGATCGCTTCCCTGATCACCCCGCTGTCCCCGGCGAACGCGGCCGGGGCGGCATCACCGCAGGTGGCAGAGGTGAAAGACCTGCGGGTGGTGCTCGGTGAGCAGATGGACGACCGGCACGCGGAAGCCGGACGGCGGCGGGCCGCTGCCTGACCCGCCGCCGTTCCTGTCACCGTCGCTGTGGTCGCTGTGGTCGCTGCCGCCGTACGGCGCGTGCCCGGCGGACCGCTCGCCGGGTGAACGCACGCGTCAGCGGTACAGCAGATACTCCTGGCGCGTCCGCCGGAACGCCGCCAGCTCGTCCCGCCAGTCGGCCACGACCTCGTCCGTGTCCGCGCCCGCGTCGATCATCGTGCGCACGCGCGTGGAGCCGGTCAGCTTGTCGATCCAGTTGTCCGGACGCCAGGCGAATCCGCTCCACGCCCGCTTGGCGGTGACCAGCAGTCCCACTCCCGTACGGACCGGATCGAACGCGTCACGGTCGTGCACATGGAGCTGGACGCCCCCGACGGTCTTCCCCTGGAACTTGGAGAACGTGGGCGCGAAGTACGCCTCACGGAACCGCACACCCGCCAGGCCGAGCCCGTTCGCCTCGGCCGCCCAGCGTCCGTCGATCCCCTCCGCGCCCAGCAGTTCGAACGGCCGGGTCGTCCCGCGCCCCTCGGACAGGTTGGTGCCCTCGAAGAGGCACGTCCCCGCGTACACCAGGGCCGTCTCGGGCGTCGGCATGTTGGGGCTGGGCGGTACCCACGGCAGCCCCGAGGCGTCGTAGAAGTCGGACCGCCGCCAGCCCGACATCCGTACCGTCTCCAGCCGTACCGGATCGGCCAGGAACTCCGCGTTGAACAACCGCGCCAGCTCCGCCACCGTCATCCCGTGCGCCTGGGAGATCGGCTGCCGCCCGACGAACGTCGCGAACTCCGGGTGCAGCACGGGCCCCAGCGCCGCCCGCCCGGTCATCGGGTTCGGCCGGTCGAGGACGACGAACCGCTTGCCCGCGAGCCGCGCCGCCTCCATGCAGTCATAGAGCGTCCAGATGTACGTGTAGAAGCGGGCGCCCACGTCCTGGATGTCGAAGACGACCGTGTCGACGCCGGACGCGGTGAAGACGTCGGCGAGGGGCCGGCCGCTCTTCAGGTACGTGTCGTAGACGGGCAGGCCGGTCGCCGGGTCGTCGTGGCGGCCCTCGGAGCCGCCCGCCTGTGCGGTGCCCCGGAAGCCGTGCTCGGGTCCGAACACGGCGGTCAGGTCCACGCGGTCGTCGGCGTGCATGACGTCGACGATGTGCCGTACGTCCCGGGTGATGCCCGTCGGGTTGGTGACCACGCCGACACGTCGGCCCTCGAGCAGCGCGTAACCGTCCGCCGCGAGCTGCTCGAAGCCGGTGCGCAGCCTCCGGCCCGCGGCAGGGGCCCGTCCGGGGGCCGCGTGCGCCGGGACGGCGGTGGCCGCGGTGGCCGCGAGGGTGGCTGTGGTGGTGGCGAGCAGGCTCCGTCTGGACAGCTTCATACTGTGACCTCCGTGATCGCTGCGGGTGTCATGCCCACGCACGTTAACGCGCGTGAACCGCACCGGGGAACGAGTCGGGCCTGGCCGGTTTGCGTCTTCTTCTTCCGCCCGGCATACCGACCGGTTAGTCTGACGTGATGCGAGCGGCGTGACGGCGGCAACGCGGCGCGTCACCGCCGCGGCCGGGTCGGGATCGCCGGAACCGCCGGAAAGCAGAGCCGGCCGGGCAAGCGGCCGGCCGCCGCGTCGAAGGAGTCCGATGGTGGAAACCGTGCAGGGTGCGAAGGTGGTCGTCACGGGCGCCGGGGGCGGCATCGGGGCGGCACTCGCCCGCCGCTTCGCGGGCCAGGGGGCCCGGGTCGTCGTCAACGACCTGGACGCCGGCCGCGTCAAGGCCGTCGCCGAGGAGATCGGCGGCATCGCGGTCCCGGGCGACGCCTCCTGCGTCGTCCCCGAGGCCCTGGACGCGCTCGGCGGCAGGATCGACGTCTACTGCGCCAACGCCGGCGTCGGCCGTGACGGCGGGGAGCCCGGCGGGCCGCTCGACGAACAGGGCTGGGCGCTCTCCTGGGACGTCAACGTCATGGCCCACGTCCGCGCGGCGCACGCGCTGCTCCCCGACTGGCTGGAACGCGGCAGCGGCCGTTTCGTCTCCACCGTCTCCGCCGCCGGACTGCTCACCATGATCGGCACCGCCCCCTACAGCGTCACCAAGCACGGCGCCTACGCCTTCGCCGAATGGCTGTCCCTGACGTACCGCCACCGCGGTGTGAGGGTCCACGCGATCTGCCCGCAGGGTGTGCGCACCGACATGCTCACCGACAGCGGCAGCGCGGGCGACCTGGTGCTCAAGCCGACCGCGATCGAGCCCGAGGACGTGGCCGACGCCCTGTTCCGCGGCATCGAGGAGGACCGCTTCCTGATCCTGCCGCACCCCGAGGTCGCCGAGTACTACCAGGCCCGCGCCGCCGACCCGGAGCGCTGGCTCGGCGGCATGAACCGCATCCAGCGGCACTGGGAGGCCACCCGGTGAGCCGCCCGGCCGGTCATGACCGGCCATGACCGCACGTGAGCCCGCGCGGCGGCCGGAGATCCTGCCCGACGCGCCGCAGACGGCAAGTGGGAAGATCCCCGTCGGGGAACCGTTTTCCCCGACCCGGGACGGCCGGCGGCACCAGCGGCGACGACCAGTGGTGACGACGACCGGCAGCGGCCGGCGACAACGAACAGCGACACGGAAGGCAGGTGGCGGCAGTGCCCAGGACGACGGACGGTGACGGGCCCCCGGTGCCGCAGCGGCTCCTGGCCGCCGCCACCCGGCTCTTCGCCGAGCAGGGCTACGACCGTACCTCCGTGCAGGAGATCGTCGAGGCGGCGGGCGTCACCAAGGGCGCGCTCTACCACTACTTCGGCTCCAAGGACGACCTGCTGCACGAGGTCTACGCGCGCATGCTGCGCCTCCAGCAGGAACGCCTGGACTCCTACGCGAGCGCCGACGAGCCGATCGAGAAGCGCCTGCGCGGCGCCGCGGCCGACGTCGTCGTCACGACGATCGAGAACCTGGACGACGCGTCGATCTTCTTCCGCTCCATGCACCATCTGAGCCCGGAGAAGAACAAGCAGGTACGGGCCGAGCGCCGCCGCTACCACGAGCGCTTCCGCGCCCTGATCGAGGAGGGCCAGGCGGCGGGCGTGTTCTCCACGGCGACCCCGGCCGACCTGGTGGTGGACTACCACTTCGGCTCCGTGCACCACCTGTCGACCTGGTACCGCCCCGACGGGCCCCTCACGCCGCAGCAGGTCGCCGATCACCTCGCCGACCTGCTGCTGCGCGCACTCCGCCCTTGAGCCGCCGGAGTTTCCCGCCTACAGGTACTTCTTCAGCTCCCGTCGCGCCAGCGACCGCTGGTGCACCTCGTCCGGGCCGTCGGCGATCATCAGCGTGCGGGCGGCGGCGTACAGCTCGGCCAGCGGGAAGTCCTGGCTGACCCCGCCCGCCCCGTACAACTGGATGGCCCGGTCGAGGATGCCGACGACCGTGCGCGGGGTGGCGATCTTGATGGCCTGGATCTCGGTGTGGGCGCCCCGGTTGCCCACGGTGTCCATCATCCAGGCCGTCTTCAGCACCAGCAGCCGCAGCTGCTCGACCGCGACCCGCGCGTCCGCGATCCAGTTCTGCACCACGCCCTGCCGGGCCAGCGCCTTGCCGAAGGCGTCACGGGACACGGCCCGTCGGCACATCAGCTCGATCGCCCGCTCGGCCATGCCGATCAACCGCATGCAGTGGTGGATCCGGCCGGGACCGAGCCGCGCCTGGGCGATGGCGAAACCGCCGCCCTCCTCACCGATCAGGTTCGCCACCGGCACGCGCGCGTGGTCGAAGACCACCTCGGCGTGGCCGCCGTGGGAGTGGTCCTCGTAACCGAACACCTGCATGGCGCGCTCGACGGTGACGCCGGGCGTGTCGCGGGGCACGAGGATCATCGACTGCTGGCGGCGGATGTCCGCCCCGTCCGGGTCGGTCTTGCCCATCACGATGAAGATCCGGCAGCCCGGGTTCATCGCCCCGGAGATGTACCACTTGCGGCCCGTGACGACGTACGAGTCGCCGTCCCGCTCGATGTGCGTGGTGATGTTGGTGGCGTCCGAGGAGGCCACCTCCGGCTCGGTCATCGCGAACGCCGAGCGGATCTCCCCCGCCAGCAGGGGCTCCAGCCACTGCTTCTTCTGCTGCTCGTCGCCGAACTGGGCCAGCACCTCCATGTTCCCGGTGTCGGGCGCCGCGCAGTTGGTGGCGGTGGGCGCCAGCTGCGGGGAGCGGCCCGTGATCTCGGCGAGCGGGGCGTACTGGAGGTTGGTGAGGCCGGCGCCGTACGTGGAGTCGGGCAGGAACAGGTTCCACAACCCCTGCCGGCGGGCCTCGGCCTTGAGGTCCTCCACCACGGGGACGGTGTCCCAGGGCGAGGCCAGCCCGGCGCGCTGCTCGTGGGCGACCTGCTCGGCCGGGTGGACGTACTCGTCCATGAAGGCGAGCAGCCTGGCGCGCAGCTCCTCGGTGCGCGCGTCGAACGCGAAGTCCATGTCCCGTCAGCCTTCCTGAAGAGTGGTCAGACCGTGCTCGATGAAGACGGGGACCAGATCGCCGATGCGGTCGAAGCCGCGGCCGACCGTTTGGCCCAGCGTGTAGCGGTAGTGGATGCCCTCGAGGATCACGGCGAGCTTGAACCAGGCGAACGCCGTGTACCAGGACACCGCGGAGACGTCGCGTCCCGAGCGGGCGGCGTACCGCTCGATCAGCTCGGCGGGTGCCGGATGTCCGGGCGCCTCGGCCGTCGTGGAGACGGGTGAGCCGGGCACGTCCAGCGGCATGCTGTACATCACCAGCAGGCCGAGGTCGGTCAGCGGATCGCCGAGCGTGGACATCTCCCAGTCGAGGATCGCCTTGATCTCGTCGTCCTCGCCGATCAGGACGTTGTCGAGGCGGTAGTCGCCGTGCACCACGGCCGGCGCGGGGGAGCGGGGCAGCTTCCGCCCCAGCGCGGCGTGCAGTTCGTCGATGCCGGCCAGCTCCCGGTCGCGGGAGGCGTCCAGCTGCTTGCCCCAGCGTCGCAGCTGCCGGTCCAGGAAGCCCTCGGGGCGGCCGAAGTCGGCCAGGCCCACCTCGCCGGGGTCCACCGCGTGCAGTTCGACGAGCGTGTCCACCAGGCCGAGCACGGCCCGACGGGTGCGCTCCGGCCCCAGCGGCACCAACTGGTCCGCCGTCCGGTACGGGACGCCGTCGACGAACTCCATGACGTAGAAGGGCGCCCCGAGCACCTCCTCGTCCTCGCACAGCAGCTCGGTGCGGGGCACCGGCACGGGGGTCGGGTGCAGTGCGGTGATCACCCGGTGCTCACGCCTCATGTCGTGCGCGGTGGCCAGCACATGCCCGAGCGGCGGGCGCCGTACCACCCACTGCGCGGTGCCGTCGGAGAGCGCGTAGGTGAGGTTCGACCTGCCGCCCTCGATGAGTCGGCCGGAGAGCGGGCCGTTCACCAGGCCGGGCCGCTCCCGCTCGAGCAGGGCGCTCAGCCGGTCGAGATCCAGTCCGGGCGGGTGGTCGGGGCTCATTCTCGCTCCTACGGGCAGGTGACGGTACCCGACACATGATGCCGACCGGTCGGTATGTCGTCCAGGGGGTGAGCGAAACGTGACCGGAGCCACGCCCCGTCCACCGCACGCGCACACGACACGCCCGTTCGGCCGTTCGGCTTGCGCGGCGGGAGGCGACGCCGGAGGGTCTACCCCATGAAGGCGATCAGTTATACGCGATACGGCGGCCCCGAGGTGCTCGAGTACGGGGAGGTCGCCGATCCCCGGGTCGGCCCGGACTCGGTACTCGTGAAGGTGCGGGCGGCGGCCGTCAACCCCGTCGACTGGAAGTGCCGCGAGGGCTATCTCGACCCGGTCCTGGCCCCGGTGTTCCCGGTGATCCCCGGCTGGGACGTCTCGGGTGTGGTCGTACGGCCCGGTGCCGCGGTCCCCGAGTTCGCCGTCGGCGACGAGGTCATCGGCTATGTGCGTGAGGACTTCCTCTCCCGCGGCACCTTCGCCGAGTACGTGGCCGCCCCGGTACGGACCCTCGCGCGCAAGCCGCGCAACCTGTCCTTCGAGGAAGCCGCCGGACTGCCCCTCGCCGGACTCACCGCCTACCAGGTGCTGTACAGGGCCCTCGAGGTGAAACGGGCCGAGACCGTCCTGGTGCATGCCGCGGCCGGCGGCGTCGGCTCCATCGCCGTCCAGCTCGCCGCACACCTCGGTGCCCGGGTCATCGGTACGGCGAGCGAGCACAACCACGACTTCGTCCGCGAGCTGGGCGGGGAACCGGTGTCCTACGGCGAGGGCCTCGCCGCGCGGGTGCGGGAGCTCGCCCCCGACAGCGTGGACGCGGTGTTCGACACGGTCGGCGGCGACACCCTGAAGGCCTCGGCCGACCTCCTGGCCCCCGAGGGCCGGCTCGCGTCGATCGCCGACAACGCGGTGGCGGAGTACGGGGGCCGCTACTGCTTCGTCCGCCCCGACCCCCGGGACCTCGGGCACCTGTCCGAACTGGCGGAACAGGGTGCGGTGCGCGTGCACGTCTCGAAGACGTTCCCGCTGGAACGCACGGCGGACGCCCACCTGCTGAACCAGGAGGGCCGGACCAGGGGCAAGATCGTGGTCACCGTGGCCGGGGAGCCGGAGGACCGGTGAGGCGGCCTTCCGGGAGCCACGTCACCGACCTCCCCGGACAGCGCGCCTAGGTCCGGTCCAGCAGGACGAGGGCCGCCCCGCACACGGCCAGGGCCCCGGCGCAGAGCACCGCCGCGGTGAGACGCCGGGGAGAGGGCGCGGCCGGGGTGGCCGTGGCCGCGAGGGCGTGGATCCTGCGGTGGGCGACCAGGAGGAACCCCAGCCAGCAGACACAGCACAGCGCGCACAGGACCACCCCGGCGGCCGACACCCCGCCGTGCAGCGCCGTGCGCACCGCGAGCACGGACGCGACGGTGCACGCGAGGGTCGTACGCCGCCACGCGAGCCGGGTCCGCTCGGGCTGCAGCCCGGGGTCCCGGGCCGCCCGGGCCCCGGGCGGCCCGCTCACCCCTTCCACCCGACGAGCACCACGACGACCATCGCGACGGCGACGACGGCGACGGCGAGACTCAGCAGTACCGGGAACCGGGACACCGGCAGGTCCTCGCCGCGCCGCATGGCCCGCTCGCAGCGCACCCAGTGATCGACCGCGCGCAGGGCGCACAGCACCCCGGCGGCGAGCAGTGCCAGCGCGAGCCCGACCCGCCAGCCCCAGCGCAGGTCCGGCAGGAACTGGTCCACGGCGAAGCCGCCGCCGATCAGCGCGAGGGCGGTGCGCAGCCAGGCCAGGAACGTGCGCTCGTTCGCCAGTGAGAACCGGTAGTCGGGCGTGTCCCCCTCCTGCCGCACGTCCTCGGGCGCGAACCACAGCCGGACGTTCCGTACGAAGTCGATCACGCCGCGACCCTACCGGGACGCCCTGACCGGACGGCACCCAGAGCCTGTCCGGCGGATCATGCCGCAGACGCGGGGTCCGGTACGCACATCCGCCGCGTTGTCGTCGCCCGCCGACTCCCCCGGGCACTCGACGAGCTCGAGCAGGGGACGCCCCCGTGACGCCGCTTTTGACGGGCGAACGTGGCCCGCCGGGCACTAGCCCGGACGCTCCGGCCCCCGGGCCCGGGTGGCCCTGAGTCGTTCGTACGCCGCCAGACCGTCCGGTGTCCACGTCCACTCGCTCAGGCGTCGCTCCAGCTCCGCCTCGGTCAGGAAGGCGTGCCAGGCCACCTCCTCGGCCTGGGGCCGTACGGGCAGGTCGCAGCGGACCTCGTAGACCGCGGACCACCAGGTCCGGCCGGTGCCGTCGTCGTACAGGAACTTGAAGAGGTACTCGGGGCGAGGCAGCCCGGACACGCCCAGTTCCTCCTCGGCTTCGCGCAGGGCCGCCTCGTCGTAGCTCTCCCCGGCACCCACGACCCCGCCGACGAACATGTCGTACAAGGAGGGGAAGACCAGCTTGGTCGGGGTGCGGCGGTGCACGAAGATCCGGCCCTCGGCGTCCCTGGCCAGGACGAACGCGCAACGGTGCCGCAGTTTCCGGGCGTAGGCCTCACCGCGCGGGGACCGGCCGGTCACCCGGTCGTCCTCGTCCACGATGTCGAGGATCTCGTCGGCGGCACGCGCGGGTCCGTCAGCGGCACTCATGGGTCCCATCCAAGCAGGACCGGCCGTCCGCGGCAGGTACGGCTTCCGGGAGCTGCCGGCTGTGTCACGCCGGACGGACGTGAACCCGGCCGCCGGATCCCAAGTGACCTGTCCGTGACGCTGGTTGACGCGTGTAATGACTCGGGCGCCCTTGACGTCAACTGTTGGCTGCCGGTTTGCTGTCCGTGATCGGCCCATGGCTATCGGCAGCCGACCACTGCCGTACCGACCGACCGTCCGACATGGGCCGAGCCACAAGAAGAGCGCGTGAGGAAGTCCGCGGTGTCTCCACCCCCGCCTCCCCTCGGCCGTGCCCGCAGACGTGCGGCACAGACCTTCGACGAGGCCCTCGACGACGAGGAACTCGTCGCCGCGCGGGCCGCGCTGGCGCAAGGCCGGTGGCAGAACGCCCGCTCGCTGCTCGTCCGTACGGGGGACGACTGGGACCGCCGCGGCCACCGGATCACCGTGCTCGCCCGGGAGGCATCCACTGCCGCCTGGGTCCGCGACTGGCTGCTCGCCGAGCCCGACTCCGGGGACGCGTCGGTCCTGCTCGCCCTGGCCCTGGTGAGACGCGCCCTGCGCGGCAAGGAGAAGACGGCCCATGCGCGCGAGGCCTGCCACCGGGCGGCCGCGGCGTCACCCGCCGACCCCACCCCGTGGCTCGGTCTGCTGCTGCTGGAGTGCGCCCAGGGCGCCGAGGGCGACGTGGTGCGGGTCTTCGAACAGGTCCGCACCCGGTACACGGACCACCACCACGCCCACCACCTGGTGGTCGCCTGGCTCGCCGAACGCCGGGTGGAGACGGGCCCGGACCCGCTGCACGAGGTCTACGACTTCGCCAACTGGTCCGCCGAACAGGCGCCCGCAGACTCCCCCCTGGCGATGCTGCCGGTCATCGCGCACGCCGAGCGCTACCGCGCACTCGCCGCCGCCGGCCAGGAGCGCGCCGACCCGGCCGCCTCCGGCCACTGGGTGGGCCGCCGTGCCCGGCAGGTGATGAAGGCCGCCTTCGACTGGTGGCTGGAGTGGGAGCACGAAGGCCATCCGCGCCGCCTGATCGACCTGAACTTCCTCGCCCACGCCAAGCTCTGCGAGGGCCGGGGCGCCGAGGCCGTCGCCCTGTTCCACCGCATCGGCGACAAGGCCACCCAGGCCCCCTGGTCGTACCCCGACCGTGACCCGCTCGCCGCCTTCCGCGCCGCACGGGCCGCCGCCCTCGGCACCGGATGAACCCGCACGAGCCCGATCCGGCCGACCCAGCCCACCGCGTCACGCCCGACAACCACTCCCGACCCAAGGACGGTCTCCCGATGACCACGGACAGTTCGAGCCCGAGCGGATCCGCAGCGGACGGCATCAGCACCTTCAAGGGGCAGGAGCGCGCCCTGCGCGCCGACCGCCTCGGCACGGGCGGTCTGCTGCTCTCCGTGCTCGCCGCGACCGCCCCCCTCATGGTGGTCGCAGGTGTCATGCCCACCACATTCGCGGTGATGGGCATCGTCGGCCAGCCCCTGCTCTTCGTGGTCCTCGGCACCGTGCTGGTGCTGTTCAGCCTCGGCTACGCCGAGATGAGCCGGCACGTCCACAACGCCGGCGCCTTCTACGCGTACATCTCCCGCGGCCTCGGCGGCACCGCCGGCGCGGGCGCCGCCATGGTCGCCCTGGTCGCCTACAACGCGCTCCAGGTCGGCATCTACGGCATCTTCGGCTTCGAGGTCTCCGGGCTCTTCGCCACCTACGCCGACTTGGAGGTCGCCTGGTGGATACCGGCGCTCGCGGCCGCGGTCGCCGTCGGCGCGCTGGGCTGGCTGAAGATCGACGTCAACGCGCGCGTGCTCGGCGTCCTGCTGGTCATCGAGGTGCTCCTGGTCGTCGTCTTCGACGTCGCCGCCGTCGCCGACCCCGGCAAGGAAGGGCTGTCACTGCACGCCTTCAACCCGGACACCCTCACCGGCGCCGGCGTGGGCACCGCCCTGTGCTTCTGCATCGCCGCCTTCCTCGGCTTCGAGCAGGCCCCGGTCTACGCGGAGGAGACCAGTCGGCCGCACGTCCTGGTGCCCCGCGTGATGTTCCTCGCGGTCACCGGCGTCGCCGTCTTCTTCGCGATCAGCAGCTGGGCGCTCACCGTGGCCACCGGCCCCGCCGACATCGTCGCCACCTCGCAGGAGCAGAGCGCGGGACTGCTCTTCCACCTGACCGAGGCCCGGCTCGGCGGCACCTTCACGGACGTCCTGCACGTCCTCTTCGTGACCGGCATGTTCGCCGCGCTGCTCAGCTTCCACAACGTCGTCGCCCGGTACGCCTTCGCCATGGGCCGCGAGGGCCTGCTGCCCGGCGCCTTCGGCCGCACCACCGGCACCAGCGGCGCCCCCGGCACCGGTTCGCTGCTCCAGACGGGCATCGCCGTGGTGCTCGTCCTCGCCTTCGCGCTCACCGACGACAAGCCAACCGGCGACCCGACCGCCCCCGTCCTGCACCTGTTCACCTGGTTCGGCAACATCGGCGCCCTCGGCGTGATCGTGCTGATGGCGATCGCCTCGCTGTCCGTCATCGTCTTCTTCGCCCGCCGCGGGGCCGCCGGTGCCCAGGCCTGGCGGCTGGTCACCTCGGCGCTGGCGGGCCTCGCCCTGGTCGTGATCGCCGGGTACACCGCCAAGGACTTCGACGTGCTCGTCGGCGCCGGACCCGGCTCCGTGCTGAGCCGACTGCTGCCCGGCGTCATCGGGCTGGCCCTCGTCGCCGGCCTGGTCCAGGGCCTGGTCCTGCGCGCCCGCGCGCCCGAGGTCCACGCCCGCATCGGGCTCGGCAACGAGGCCTTCCAACTGGACAAGGAGGCCGAGCGCGGCGCGTAGGCCCCGGCCCCCGGGAACGGCCTCGGCCGCGGTACCGCATGTGCGGTACCGCGGC